>CAZIGP010000187.1:0-7570 GCA_964538425.1 uncultured Pirellulales bacterium
GGCGGCGAAATTCTTGCCCCAATGGCTTTGCCAGTCCTTGGAGGACTGTTGATTTCGGACGAAGTAGTGGACCTGTTCTTGCCCGTGCGGTTCTATTGGGTGCGCCGCGCCCGATGGTTAAAGCTGCATGGAAAGGATAAGCCTGTGGTTCAATCGCCAGTTGTGCTACCGCTCGTTGGAGCAAAGCGAGTTGGCACTTAATACAGCTTGGAGCGCGAATCTGGAAAATGAACTAATCAGAGTACATGAAGGGAGTCAAAGCATGGCAGCGAACAAGAAACGCGGACGGCCATTTACATTTCAGGTGCATCGACGTGAGCAGTTCGCCGAACTTATCCGTCAGCACGGTGCCCGCCGAGCGGGAGAACTATCCGAAATACCGATTTCTATTGCGACATTGCTCAAGATTGCGCGAGAGTTTGGCATCGAACTCAAGAAAGGGCGACGCCCTCGGCAAGCCGCATAAAGACCTTGTTCGTAGTACGTCCCTCAACTATTTTTCCGAGACAAACTCTTATGATTCTTGACTTGACTCGTCAAGTGCGCGTTGAACGAATTGAAGAGGACGATCTCGATGCCCTGCGCGATGAATGGAATCGTTTGGCTGGCGACGTTCCATTTCGTCGCTTTGAATGGCTCGCCACTTGGTGGAAGCACTATCGGGAACCACATTGGGAATTGTTCGTATTAGCTGTCCGAGATCAGGACAATGCCCTCATTGGACTAATGCCGTTGTATCGTAGCCGTTCGCTACGGGACGGGCGAGTCCTTCGATTTCTAGGCAGTGGTGAAGTTTGCAGCGATTACCTGACGCTTCTGGCGGTCCCCAGCGTTAAAGCCGAGTTAGCAACCGCAATCGTTGCTTGGTTTGCGGATCAAAGACAGGACTGGGACTTGAATTAGTAGGTCTCGATGCTAGCGATATCATCATCACCACGCTCGCTCGCCAATTTAGCGCCTTTGGATACACTGTTTACTCGCGTCCCGGAGTGAACTGTTGGCTCTTGGAGCTTCCGACAACCTGGGACGACTATTTGCAATCCCTCTCGAAGTCTCGCCGCGCGAATGTGCGAAGACTTTTGCGCCGCAGTTTTGAAAGCGGACGAGTGACCAATGGGGTCGTCGAAAGCCTCGACACCTTCGACTTTTACTTTCAACGATTGGAGGAGTTGCATCATAAGCGGCGCATGAGCTTGGGCGAACGAGGCTGCTTCGCTTCCTCAAAATTCACTTCATTCCATCGCGACGTGATGCAGCAAATGCTGTCCCTTGGTCTATTACGGTTATGGTGGACCAATTTTGATGGCTGTCCGGCTGCCATCGAGTACGCGCTTGTCGGTGGTGACACAATTTACTTCTACCAGAGCGGTATCGAACCGGCGCTCGCCAAAGAAAACCCTGGTTGGCTCAGCACGATTGGCTCGCTTCAATACGCCTATAAGCAAGGCTTTAGGTATTTCGATTTTTTGCGCGGCAATGAAGCGTACAAATCCTCGTGGGGTGCAACACCACGTCAAGCTACCGAGTTGCGGATCATCGCCCCGCGCCTCATTCCTCGAATACGGCACTATGTTTGGCGCACGAAGAAAGTTCTCGGTCGGTTCAAGCACACTTTGCAGATTCCCAAGATTAGTTTTCGTTGGAATTCAGGCCACAATAGCACGAGAATTCGGCATCGAACGCAAGGAGAACAACGACTGCGCAAAGCAGCATGAGCAGTTTTCGACGTGCATGTTTCTTGGGCAGCAAGGTGAGAGAGTAATGGAAGAACCCAACATCAAGCGCCGTCACTGGTTCCGATTCAGCCTGCGAACGATGTTCGCGCTGCTAACGATCTTGGGTTTGTTCCTGGGTCTCTTGGCCATCCAGATCAAGTGGATTCACGATCGGCACGAAGCGCTCGTATGGATGTTGCCGCTGCGGGCGCGCCAACTCGCAATGGAGAGCGGCCACGCTCTACCACCGCAGAAAGGCAAATATGTCACTGGCAGAAAGCCGCCGTGGATTCTGGGGATTTTCGGCGAGTCGGGCATCGAACGGATCGAAGTTTACCAAGATTGGCTTGTCGCAGACGCGCGCTATAGCCTCATCGGATTCAATCACTTTTTCCCGAAGCGACAGTCAGCCTCTCCGGTAGGAGCGACCATTAGAAGACCAACCGTGGCGTGACAGAAGACATAACTCAGTAGCGGCTAACAAATACAACAACGCGTCCTCGTCCATCACGAAAGCGCGAGCGCGCTTCTTTGAAAATGACCGCCAGCCCCTGATCCTGAGTTTACACGGCCGCACCGGCCATTTGCCGACATTCTTCAGCGCATTGTTGGCACGCCTTGGCGCAGCGCTGGCAGTGATCGACCTTGTGTTTGCGGCACTCTTCGCCGCAGGTATCGCAAACGTCGGCACACATTCGGCAGATTTCGTGAGCGAACTTCGATCCGCGACTCATCCAAGCGGCGGCACCCCAGCAGATTTGCGCACAGTCGCGATCGAGACGGATGCACTCTGCCATTTCGGCGATGTTACGCTCGCTCAAACAAGCATCCGCGCAATGCTCGCATTCCTGGGCGCAAGCAATGCAAGCCTCAATGCACGATTTGAAGTGTTCGTGAGCCATGACCTTTCTCCTCATCAGCGATAGTTCGGGCAATAAGCCGACGCTCTCCTTTGCAATCGACGTGCCGCAGGACACCTGCCGAGGCGATCACCTATTCGTTGGCCGCTCAAGAAGCGGATTGCGCCGGAATTGCGCCGGTTTAGCGCCGGAAACGAGCCGGAACAAAACACAGGGCAATTTCAGAACCGCCAGCCATCGGTCTGATATTCGGGTCGGCTGGCTTTGTACCTCGTAGCAAATCAACATTGAACCAGAGACGGTCCTGTTGGTCGAAATGCTGCCAGCACTCCCGTTACCCTAAATTGGTTCTTGCCGGCTAGAACAGAACGCGACTACTTGAAAAGCACAAACCTCCCGGCATTGCTCACAACCCCGGCAACTCCGGTGCCCGGACTGCGAACGGAATCAGGCGGTCCTTTAGATTTGCCCTTGGAATCGAATAACTGCCAGTTAAGTTGGTCATCTTTCTTCCAAGCAACGACGATTGTCCCATCGGCCCCGCTCATGCCTAACATGCCAGTGTGCATTCCGGCGCTTCCATCCGTCTTGACTTCACCCGGCGGCATCGCACTACCTTTGTTGTCCAGTCGAGCGAAATAGATTTGGCCTTTGGTCGGCCACACTGACAGAAAGCCATCTTGGGTTCGACTAATGGCATAGGCGCTCATTGGACATGCGTTGATCTTCCAAGGAGTGTTGCTGATGCGGGTTCGCGAGACACGGCCTCGATCTTGGTCCCACAGAATCAAATACATATCCCGCTCGTTGTTCGTCTCCTCCCGATACAGCACGGCCAACTTGCCATCCGCCCCGTAGTTTGCACTGGTCGTGCAGCAGTCGCACGGGTCAAAAGCAGGGTCGATCTCAACCTGCGGAGCGAACGTCTTTCCATTGTCATGCGAGACATTCGCATACAGCTTTCCCGACAACCAGCAAGCCGTGACGTTGCCCTTATCGTCGGCGGCCAGAGAGAAACCTTCGCTGGGATGATTGTTGAGATTCAGTACCGGAGAGAAACCTTTGGCTCCCGGTTCGAGCCGAGTATAGAACATTGCCCATTCATTTTTAGGCAATTTCAGCTTCCAGGCATTCGTACCCATTGCGACATGAATGGTGCCATCCTTGCCGACCGCCATGTCCGCGCCGTGGAATTTCAATCCGGCTTTTCTTGACCCGCTATCAACAGCGGGGATCGCATCGCCGAACGACTTACCATTGTCAGTGGACTTGGCATATTTTGGGCCATCGGCCGTATCAAACAGTAGGTGAATCGTCCCTGCATGATCGACTTTGGCCGCGACAGGAGTCCCGCCATCGGGCACTGACACTACCGTCGGCCTAGCGGCCTGCTCAGTAGCTTCAACTGAGATTGCGAAAAGCGAGGTAGCGATCAGCGCTAAAAGTGCAAACACGAAATGCTTGGCTCGAATTGCCATTGAAAACTCCGTTTCTTGGTGCCATGCAAATGTAGCAATAATAGGTCGCATTGTTGAATATCTCAATTCCACGTACCAGGAAGCGTGCCGACCCCAATGGCCCGCTGCACCTGTCGTTCGCGAATCCAACAGTAAATGCACGGGGCGATGAACAGCGTGATGAGATTCACGGCCATGCCGCCCACGCTGGGTATTGCCATCGGTTGCATTACGTCGGAGCCACGTCCGGTGGCGAGAAATACCGGAATCAGGCCGATCACAGTCGTCGCGGTGGACATCAACAGCGGTCGCACGCGCTTCAGCCCCGCCTCCATCACGAGCGCGCGTACCTCTTCGATCGTGCCGGGACGGCGCTTCTGGTACAGCCGTTCCAAGAAATCAAGCATCACGACGCTGCTGTCGTCCACGACGCCGAACAGCGCGATGAAGCCGACCCAAACGGCGACGCTCAAGTTCACACCCCAAAGATAGAGCATAATGAATCCACCAGAGGCCGACGCAATCACGCCGAAGAAAACGATGAATGCCATCCACCAGTGACCGAGGCCCACGTAAATCAGGACGAACATGGTGAGCAACACTAAGGGCACGATCCACGACAGCCGCTGCGTGGCGCGCTGCTGATTCTCGAACTGGCCCGACCAGCGCCAGTAGTATCCCGGCGGCACAACCAAGGCAGCCTCTTCGTGTTTTCCTGCGGCGATAAGCTTATCGCTACGGCGACGTTCCGATTGCAATAGTCGCTCGGCGTCTTCGACGACACTCACTTCGTCGCGATCACGAGTATTCATCGTGACGTAACCGACCAAGAGTCCGCTTTCGCTTTTGAGTTCCTGGGGACCGATCGTGTATTTGATCTTGGCCAATTGTGCGATCGGCACTTGCGCCCCCGTCGAAGTTGGCACCAGCACTCGTTCCAGGTCGTCGAATCGCTCGCGCAACTCACGGGGGTATCGGACTCGGATTGGATAGCGTTCGCGGCCTTCGACCGAAGTGGTCAAATTCTCGCCGCCGATGGCGATCTCAATTACATCTTGCACGTCGCGGATATTCACGCCGTATCGTGCGATGGCCTCACGGTCGATTTCATATTCGAGGTAGGGTTTGCCGACGATCCGATCGGCGACGACATCGGTCGCGCCCGGCACTTTTTGCAGCAGCTTTTCCATTTGCAGGCCAATGCGTTCGATCTCGGCCACATCCGCGCCGTAGATTTTCACGCCCATCATTGCGCGAAAGCCTGTCTGCAACATGACGATGCGCGTTTGGATCGGTTGTAGCCAAGTGGGTAGTACGCCCGGAATAGCAGTTTTCTCTTGAAGTTCTGCGAGAATCTCGTCTTTCGTAATGCGCCGCTCTTCGGGCCAGAACGAATCCAGCACCGGCCGAATCCAGTTCAACCACCATTTGCCCGTGTGCCATCGCTGCTGTGAAATGATTCGCCACTCGTCTTCCGGCTTGAGCAGGATGATCGTCTCCACCATGCCGATCGGTGCGGGATCAAGGGCCGATTCAGCGCGCCCCGCTTTGCCGACGACACTGGCGACTTCGGGCACCGTGCGAATGGCGATGTCTTGTTGGGCAATTACGTCTCTCACCTGAGTGAGCGAAGCGGAGGGCAGAAGCGAGGGCAGGTAGAGCAGCGACCCTTCATCCAGGGGCGGCATAAACTCGCGGCCGATACCAGGAAATGCTTGCGCCAATCGACTCCATAGGGCGTTGTTTGTCGGATCAATACCTATTTCTTGCAATGGCGCTCGAATCGGCCAAGCGACCCGATTGAAGCCGAGCCAGATCGTCAGCCCCAGAAAACTAATTGCCGTGGGAACTACCAGGAACGTGCGTTTGTGATTTAGTACCCAAGCCAGTGCCGGTCGGTAAACTGCGAGAATTCCTCGTGAGACCAAATTTTCATCCAGTGGTAAAAGCTGCTCGTGTCCCATTCGGTACACCATAGCGCCAACCATCAATCCAATGGCGACCGCAGTTGGCCAACCTTGTCCGTGGCCGCCTGTGTCAAGATGGGTCGCGATGACAAAATAAGCCGCCAGCGCCGCCAAAATGCCGATGATAGCGCCCAGCCACAATGAACGTCGCTTTGTCCACCGGCCCGGCTGCAACAGGTGATAGCTCAACACGGGCACGAGTGTGAGCGCCAGAATAACCGAAGCTGTGATGGCAAACGTCTTCGTGTAGGCCAGCGGCTTGAAGAGCTTGCCTTCCTGATCGGTCAAGGCAAACACAGGAATGAACGACACAATGGTGTTCGAGACCGCCGTGACGATGGCGCTGCCGACCTCGCAAGCACCTTCCTCAACAACCTCGCCGTGCGGCCGATTCGGCTCGGCGGCCACGCGACGGTAGATGTTCTCCGTCATAATGATGCCCATGTCGGCTACATCGCCAATGGCAATCGCTAGCCCAGCCAGCGACATGATATTGCTATCGACGCCCATCAGGTACATCACAATGAAACTCATCGCGACCGATAGCGGCAACGTCGGCAATATCGCAAGCGAGCTGCGCACGTGCAGCAAAAACACGATCACAATGATGCCCGCCACGATCGCCTCTTCCGTGAGTGCTTCGCGCAGCGTATCCATTGTTTCGTGGACGATCTGTGTTCGGTCGTAGAATGACACGATCTTTACTGGCACTTGTTTGCCGCTGGCCAGCGTGATCCGCAATCCAGGTTCAATCTCGGCGATTTTTTCCTTGAGACGTTCGATCACACGTAGCGGATTCTCGCCGTAGCGCATAACCACAACGCCACCGGCGGCTTCCTGGCCTTCCTTATCGAGCAAGCCTCGGCGAAAGTCAGGACCAAGCTGCACCGTGGCTACGTTCTTCACGTAGATGGGCGTGCCTTGTTCTTGGCGAATGACGATGTTCTCCACGTCACGGACGCTTTTGATGAATCCGACACCCCGCACGAAGAACTCATAGTTGTTGTTCTCGATGACCTTGGCTCCCACGTCGATGTTGCTGCGGCGGACAGCTTCGTAAACTTCCGGCAGGGTCACGCGATGTGCCCGTAACTTGTCGGGATGCACATCCACTTGGTACTGCTTGACGAATCCACCGACACTGGCAACTTCTGAAACCCCTTCGACGGATTGCATCTGGTATCGCACGTACCAGTCTTGTAGTGAGCGAAGTTGGCCCAAATCTGCGCCCTCGGCTTCCAGCGTGTACCAGTAAACTTGCCCCAAAGCCGTGGCGTCCGGCCCCAACACCGGCACCACATTGGCTGGCAGCTTCGCGGCTGCCACGTTCATGCGCTCTAGCACGCGCGAGCGAGCCCAATAGTAATCCACTTCGTCACGGAAAATCACGAAGACCATCGAGAAACCGAATCCCGAAGCGGAGCGAATGGTCTTCACGCCCGGTGTGCCTTGCAAGCTGACCGTAAGGGGATAAGTCACCTGATCTTCGACATCCTGCGGCGAGCGGCCGGGCCAATCGGCATAGACGATGACCTGCTTCTCGCCGATGTCGGGAATTGCATCGACCGGCG
>CAZIGP010000188.1:0-3458 GCA_964538425.1 uncultured Pirellulales bacterium
ACCAAATTGTCAAAGATCGATTCGATGAACAGGCCGCCGACCGTCGCCGACAGTTGCTCATCAACTGCTCTCAGAGAGCAGAGGCCGAATTCGCTTTGCCGAACTTTGCCACGAATTTCACCGGTTAAAGTGAATACGCTACCGCAAAATTCGGCCACCGAAAGCGGCCACTAACCTCTGAGGAAGGTAACCCTTATCGGAGTACCTCATCCCGAGAAAACCCGAAAAACGCTCCTGACCTTGACGGTCAGAGTTATGCCTAATTCCCCTCGCTCAAACTTGTTCTACCAAACTCGGGCTTCAAGTGGGAAGCCCCAAACTATAACGAACGCTTTCAGACCTGTAAAGGAGTGTTCGCCGAGAAAATAGGCAAACCGAAGATGTTTCGCCGAGACGACTTACAGTCGGCTATAGGCAAAACGCTGGAAACTCGGTCCGTCGCGTTGTTCTCAACCGCAGAATCACTCTCCCGCGGCTGATCTCGATTATATCGGCCGATTAGGCCGAGGCAAGTAGTCGAAGTCGACGAATTTTCGCCGATTTCGCGTGCCTTCCAAGTGTACGGTGGCGTGTGCCAGTTGGTTCGAACCAGCGATTAGCAATTAGCCAAAAACGAAAACGGATGTCCCACGAAGACCACGATGTCCACGAAGATTTGTCAATTGCGCAGTGTCATCTTCGTGGGACAGCCGCGATTTGCTTGTGCAGGCTCTCTAACTTAACCGCAAATCCCTCCCACTGATCAAGCTTCCTATTCGCCAAGAACAGAGACGAGCGATGAAGATTTCTCTGATTGGGCTGTTGCATTTCCGGACTCCATTGGTATAGTGTTCTTATGTTCACAGTAAACATAATAATGGATACCTGCCATGATTGCAACAACCACGCCAGATTTTGAATTGCCGCTGCCGGCGCCGGTACCAGGCTGGAAGCCGGCGCGGCTCGTGCGGTTTGCACGGATTACCCCTGTAACGAGGCAGTGGCTATGGCCGGGACGTGTGGCTGTGGGACGGCTGACGTTTTTGGTGGGCGAGCGGGGGCTGGGGAAGGGGGCGGTGGCGGCTGACATCGCGGCACGGGTTTCTCGTGGCTTGGCATGGGCGGATCAGGCGGAGGTGCCAGCGCCGCAGGGAAATGTCATTGTGGTTTGCTCGGATGAGGACCAGCGCGGCGAGATGCCGCTGCAACTGCAAGCGGCCGGGGCCGATTTGGAGAAGGTTGTAGCGATTGAATATTGCGTGCCGGACGATGATACGCTTCCGCAACTAAAATGGGATTACAAATTGGCAGCGTTACACTCTGCCTTGGAGACAATGCCGGATTGCAAGCTGGTGGTGATCGATCCGATTTCCACTTTTTTGGATGGTCCGAATGGACGGGAACGCGGAGCGATGCAGATGCTTGTGAGGACGCTAACTGCGCTAGCACACAAGTATCGTGTGGCGATCGTGATTGTGGCACATCTGGATGATGTCGCCGCGGCGCGGTCGATTAGTCGGCTATTAGGTTCGTTCGGGCCCAGTGCAATTGAACGGAACATGTGGGGGATTTTTTTGGATCCCGCTGAACCAAAACGACGTGTGATGGCGTCGCTGGATGGGAATTTTTCGGAGGAGACTGAATGTTTAAGTTATCAGCTTGGGATGCCTGGTAGCACCCAGCTTATTCAGTGGGGTGAGTCCAACAGGGTTGCGCCACGGAGTTTGTTGGGAGCTAGGGGTAGGTTCAGCATGGCAGTGCAAGAATATCAAGACAAGGAGAACTTTGTCACGCAGCGACTGCGCGAGGCGCTGGCCGATGGGCCGGTCGCCCGGGCCAATCTGTGGCGTCATGTGAATGTGCCGGATCCCCAACTGTATCGGGCCGCCAAACGATTGGGGGTGATTTCCGAAAAGACGGGTTTTCTTCATGGCTGGACTTGGATGCTGCCAGAGCAATTTCCCAAGTGGCAAGCAGAGCAGATTGAAAGGCAACAGCAACAAGCACTAGCACGCCAGGAACGGAAGCGGAAGAAACGGGAGGCCGCGCGGGGTGAGCGGCAGGTGGGGCGAACGGAGGAGCGATTGCATCAGACACAGCGGTCACAGCAGCCGGGGGAGCGACGCGCTGAACATGCGGAGCCAACGTGTAAGGAGCCGATGAAGAATGATTTTTCCGCAGTACAACACAGACAGGCTGGACTTACCAGCGCCACGGGACCGCTCACGCCAGGCGATGCGGTTGCGTCTGAGCAATCTGCAAAAACTGGTCGGATGCGGATTCCGATTGAGCTGCCCGCCAGCCTTATGAATTCGATGCGAGACGGTGAGAAGTTGGAAAAACCGTATATTCATGTTGCTGCGGGGTATGAGAACGATCCGGAAACTCTCGCAGAGATTGAGCAACTTAAGCGGGAATGGATCGAAATGGAACTTGATCAACAACGGGCTGAGGAGCTGGAACGCATCCATGGCGAAGAGGAGGCGGAGCCGCCGGATTAGGGCGGCTTGATGTGCTGTTGGGGCAATTTGATGGCACCTTTTGTGGAAGGTTTCCACGCGGTTTGGGGCACACTGTTTGGCTTTAAGGGCGGCCGCCGTTTACTGGGATGATTTGGCCGGTGATGAAGCTTGCGGCAGGCGAGGCCAGGAATCGGGCGGTTTGGGCGATGTCTTCGGGGGTGCCCCAGCGGTGGAGAAGAGATTCGCCGACGGCGCGATTTTGCCAGGCTTCGCTGGCTTTTTCACCCCAGGCGGTTTTGATCCAACCGGGAGCGATGCAGTTGACACGAACTTCTGGGGCCAACGACTTGGCGAGGCTGCGAGTGAATGACATCACTGCGCCTTTGGTCGTAGCGAAGAGTTCGCCGCTGTCGCCGGCCATGCCTAGTTCGGCTTGGTCCCAACCGATGTTAAGGATGACGCCGCGGCCGCGCTGTTTCATACGCTGGCCGATGATGCGAGAAAGTCGCAGAGTGGCAACGACATCAACGGGCCAGAGAGCCGCGAGTTTTTGCTCGAATGTCCACTTCGCCGCTTCGCCGGTCAGCGTATCGACGCCGGCGTTGTTAATCCAAATGTCGACATGGCCTCGCCATTTCCAGGCAGAATCGGCAAATTGTTCGACTCCTTTTGCATCCGACAAATCGGCGAGAATAACTTGCGATTGGCTGTTAAGATTGCGCACTTCGGCGGCAGTCGCTTCTGCGCCTTGGCGATTCGTCGCGGCATGAATCAAAACATCGGCACCGGCTGATGCGAGCGCTAGTGCGATTGATTGCCCGATGCCGCTCGAGGAACCAGTGACTACAGCGGTTTGGCCAGTAAGGTCGGCGGATTTAGAAACTTGCGTCATCGGGGTTTGAATTGTTCACCGCAAGAGGCACAGAGACAAGGAGAGGGTCCGTTGTCTTGTTGTTCATTTTGTATTGTTAATGTTGCGAAATGTTTGTCCCTTTGCCAAAACTGATCAACACTGCT
>CAZIGP010000188.1:3482-4211 GCA_964538425.1 uncultured Pirellulales bacterium
GGACAAGCCAGCAGTGGCACCCACATTGCCGACGAGAAATATTACATCACTGAATCTCGAAACTCATTGAATCGCACATAATTCAAGTGACGGTAAATCTCACTGGACTGGAGTAATTCTTGGTGCGTACCTTCATCCAGTAAGCGACCATCATGAAAGAACAGAATTCGCTGTGCAGCACGCAGCGTTGCCAAGCGACGAGCAAGGATGACTAACGTCCGGCTGTTAGCGACTTTTTCCAATCCATCGGCCACGCGCTCGGCGGTCGTTTGATCAAGATCATCGCGAGGCTCTTCAATCACAAGCAGCGAGGGGTTTTGCATGATGACTCGGGCCAAAGCGATACGAATTGCTTGGCCGACGGGAAGCGTCATACCTTGCGACCCGAACAGAGTTTCCAACCCTTCAGGCATCGATTGTACAAACTCGTAAGCGTGGACTTGCTTGAGGACATCAATAATCTGCGCATCTTGCTCGGCTGAAATTTGTTCAACAGGACCAATTACATTTTCTCTGATATTGCCATTCACGAGCAAATGCTCGGCAAGCAACAAGGCAACATTATGCCTGGCAGAGGACAAAGTGACGTGGGACAAGTCTTGCCGATCGAACAACACTCGGCCTGCAGCCGGATCACAGAACCTGGCTAACAATGCCGCAATTACACGGTGAATACTATCATCGGAAGAAAAAATGACCGTTTTACTCGCAGATGGCAACGTAAAGGAA
>CAZIGP010000188.1:4244-4644 GCA_964538425.1 uncultured Pirellulales bacterium
GACGCCAAGCAGGTTCAAGTTGCACCGCATGCGACAATTGCCCTACGCGAGGCTCGCGATCGAGATAGACGAAAATCTGCGCGGCGGCTTGCTCGGCCGACGGCAAGATTTCCAATAACCGCTCGAAACGATAAAAGGGATAACCCGTGGCACATAAGGCGGCACCCAATAACACGGCTTCTGCTAGAGAAACACGGGGAGGTTCGCCTAATACATTGTATCCGGCAAGCAGTAGCACAAAGCTGGCGCCAAGCAGAACAAACAGCGCCATGAGAGGCTTCACTATGGCAGCGGTCGTTTCACGTGCATGAGCGGCATGATCGTATCGCTGCAAATGCTCATCTAGTTGTTGACGCTCGGAAGACAATTCGGTGGTTAAATTCGAAATCAGGCGATTTTG
>CAZIGP010000188.1:4654-7564 GCA_964538425.1 uncultured Pirellulales bacterium
GTTCTGAGGCATCGGCCAAGCGATTTTCTTTGTGCCGCAGGCGATGTCGAGTTTCGTTGAAGATCCACCAAATCAACGTAACCAGGAGGACTGTCGTTAACGTGAGCCAGAAATCGATCGTGAGCGCCAAGATCAGCATCGCGACAAAAAAGAGAGCCGCGTGAGGCACAACTCGCCACCACCCCACTAAGCCCCGACGAAAAATTTCTGTTTCAGAAACGAACAAATCGCGCGAAGTGGGGCGCTGCCCTAAAAACAAGTCACCCGCTCCTAAACGATACGTTTGATCGTAAATTTGCCGGCGCAAGGCAGTTGCAGTGCGCAAAGAGGCTTTGTTCGCAGCGGCTTCGAGCCATGCTAAAGAAATTGCTGCCAGAATGATTAGTGCGCAAGCAAGCCCAACGATGATTAGCAGGCAAGAGTGGTTGCTCTGCACAGCCGGAAACGAATAAATCGCGGAATAGACCGGCCCTAACCAGGTATTGTGCAATCGCCACACGGTGGGTAGGAGGCCGCGATGTTCATAAATCACCGATTGGCTATCGTGTGAATTCGGTTCGACACCAAAGTCGCGCAGTGCGGCTTGATCGGCGATAGGGGCGCTGAGGGTGCCACGACCTGCCAGTAGTTCGGCAAGCACGGGAACCAATAAAACCAGCAGGATCAAAATGCCCGCCGAGATAATTCCGGCCAGATACACCGCTACGGGAAACCCAACCGCATGGCGACCAAAACGGCGGGCTCGATCGAACGACGGGTAGCGCATGACGATAGGTGTCTGGGTGGTCTAGGTTATCCGTGTCTAAGTCATTCGTAATTGTGCAAAAAACAGAAACGCAGACACTTTGACACGTAGACACCTTATGCCAAATCTCGATCTTCAAATAGCACTAAGGCAAGAAGCATGGCAACGGTGCTGTATAAAAAACAGTATAGCATTGCCAAGCCCAGATAGCTGAGTGGCACTAATTTATCGGCAGCAATCGCCGGCTGAATGTTGAAGTTTTCCAACACCGGCAAAACTGTGGCAAGAAACTGTCCGGTAAAACGAACGATGCCATAAGGGTCATGAACGTTCGATTGCACCAGCATGGGCGCTAAGTTGCCAAGAGCATAGATCGAGAAGCTAATCACTAGGTTGGGCAACATCGACAATCGCGTTGAAATCGCAACGCTAATCGCGGTAATGACGATTGTTTCCAAAAACGCCAGCACCAAGCCGGGAAGAATGCCGATCATTTCCTGGTAGCAATCTGTCCAAGCCGCCTCTGGCATTGCCGACTCGCGCGTATCGTAAACAACTTTGCCTGAAACGGTGACGAGAAAAATCGCTCCCAAAAACAGATAAAGCAACGACACCGATTGCACGACGCCGAGAAACTTACCCAGGATGAATTGAATTCGCCCGAGGGGTTTCGATAGCACGGTAAGTGCGGTGCGGCCTTCAATTTCTTCCGAAATTGAAACACTGGCCGTCCAAGCAGCGACGAGAATCGCGAGCGCCATGATCCACTCGAGCGCTCCCATCTTCAGCATTTTTACGTCTTCGCCGAAGGTGTTATATGGAATGTAAATAAAAGCCAGGAGGGCAAAAGCGCCGATCGCCAGCACCACTTGGTACATTGGCTGCGAAACGGCTTCTTTCGATGTGGCGGATGCAATGGCCATAATTTTCGGCACTGCCAATTGCAGAATGAGGTATCCGACAATAACTGCCAACAGCGCAATCGCCGTATATGGGACGATGGCAACTTGTGGATATTCTTCGCGAGTCACTCCGTGAACAACAAGATTGGCCTCGGCATCGGCTGGATTTTTTACATAGAACGTCGCACGTCGGCCGGCAAATGGATTGCTGGTTGCAGATTGTTCTTCATTTGGCCACGACCACGACTTGTCTGCCGTCAACTCGATGCGCAACGGTAGAGCGCCAGGAATATAGGTAGCTGGATCGCGCAGATAGAGCGTTAAATCTTTGTCCGACTTGATTTCAACCGAGCGCATTTCCTGCGGGCGATAATCGAGGGGGAAATCCAACAGCATGCTGCCCCGCTCATTCTCGGCCACCACGGGGACTTTGAAAGTGTTTTCAAACTGAGTGGAACGGGGCAACCTTTCCAGGGAACGAAATAAATCGTCCAGCGGGAGATACCCCACCTTAGCGACAGAAAGTAATACCGAAACCAAAGCAAAGGCAGCCAAGCCGCCGGCGAGCCCTACGACGGGCAATAAAAATCCTTCGCGTAGAACGCTATGAATAATAGCTGCCAGGCTAGGAAGAAGCAGCCGAACAATTCCATAAAGTACAGCCAACACCAGTAAGCCAAGCAAGCAGCCCGCTCCGATTAACCAGATGGGCGTCAACCAAGCTGTGATATCTCCCAAGAGCGGCGTCATCCCCAGCGTTTGCATTGAGAATTACCTTTGGATGAAAAAGTTATTGAATTCACTCGTGGCGGCGGATTTGAACGGTTCAGCTTTGCGAATGTAGTCTGCCATGGTTTCGGCGACTTGAGCAAGAAACTGATCGAGTTCTCCAGTTTCTCCTTCGGCCACCAACCGCACCCGGCCATCGGGCAGGTTTTGTACATAGCCCGTAACGGAAAAGTTTTCTGCAATTTGACGGACGGTATAACGAAAACCAACGCCTTGAACACGGCCGGTGTATTGCACCGTACGCCGCTCGGGAGGCGAGGTTTTCTGGCCACAATCTCCCACTTGATACTCTCTGAAAACCGCGTCGATGGGATCGTAAGCATCCAGTATATTCACCGCAATACTACAGCATCCAGGGGCCGAAAATTGGCTGATGCGCTGGTAAATACGATGGTGGCCGGGGAAAAGTTCGATCGCCGACGGAATTCTTGAGTTTGAGTGGCAAATTACTCGGATAAGGCCAGTTCTGAAAGC
>CAZIGP010000189.1:0-7559 GCA_964538425.1 uncultured Pirellulales bacterium
ATGCAATTTCAATATTAACTGTGTAAATTGCGTGGCCTGCCATCCATGGCGTACCGCTACACAGAAATACTCCCGAAATCGCTCTTGATACACTTTTTATGCAGATTGATTTTTTGCTTGCCGGACAATTACCTTCATCCAGGAAGCCAAATACATCAAAACAGGTTATTGTCCGTCTTTTTCGTAAAACTTACGTGTCGGGTCAATAAGCAACCACATGGAAGCTGCCAGGATGTAGGCTGCTGCAAAAATCATAAACAGTGTGTTCCAACTAAACGCATTAAAGACGACCGGGCCAATCATCGGTTGCAGCACGTTGCCCAGGTTCCCGATCATGTTTACAAAACCAGTCACAATTCCCACATGAATTCCCCCAATACTTACGATTGTTGCCCAATTGGCGCCTTGTCCGAAATCGAATCCAGCCGCGGCAATCGTGAGTAAAAGGGCCGCGTGCTCGGGCTTCTGCGCAGATTGCAGTGCCAACATGGCAATTGCGGCAACGCTATAGCCGGCAATAGGAAATAGGGCACGGTTAAGCCAGTGATTGCCAATTCGGCGTGTTAACAAATCGCTTAGCCAGCCTCCCAACAAACAAGAAATGCCGCCAAAAAACAACGGAAAAACGCTCATCCATTCGGATTTTTCATAGCGAATATGATGGACCGAATCAAAGTATTTAGGCATCCAACTCACAAAAAAAGACCAGCCAAAACTCCCCGACAAATACAACAGCCCCATCGCCCACAAACTGCGGCTGGTGAATAAAGCCTTCCACGGCGTTGCGGTCTTCAGGTGCTTTTCCGCGGCAAGCGGTTGCCCCTCGGTGATTAAGGCCAATTCGGCTGAATTTACCGACTGTTTTTCTTGCGGAGTATCGCGAAACCAAAAGAAAAAGGCCACACACCAGATGATTCCAACCAAACCGGACACAAAAAAAGTCAGACGCCATGAAGAAACATCTTGGAAAACATTCATGAGCGGTAGAGACGCCAAAGTTTCTCGAAATTCCGGGTGATCAAAAAATCGCAGCATCGAACCAAAGATAATTGGAGAAAAAGCCCCTCCCCAGCGAGCAAGCAGCCAGAGTAGCCCGCCCGCTTTGGCACGCGCACTGAAGGGAAGCCACTGCGACTGAATACGAGCCATGTTTGGGTAAGCTCCCGCTTCTCCTGCGCCAAACAAGAATCGAAACATCAGTAGGGAAAAAAAGCTCGTGGCCGCACCCGATAACGTCGTAAATAATGACCACGCCAAGACGATCCGAGTCAAAGTCATTCGTGCTCCCGACCGGTCTCCGAACCAACCACTTGGAATTTCGAATAGACCATAGGCCAGCCAGAAGGCCCCCATGATGATGCCGAATTGCTCGTCAGTAACTCCCAATTCCTGCTGAATCCCATCATGAGCCCGCATGATGCAGACACGGTCAAAATACGTTAAGAATGATAATGAACAGAGAAACGCCATGACGACGAAGCGTACGCGAGTCGGACGTTGCAGATTGTGTTTTTCGTTCATGGCCGACAAGGTAACGCCCGGCGCAAGCTATCGCAATCCAGATTTCGATTTAGATCGAATTCTTTTCTAAAATGATGAAAATCTTCAGCCAAAAGCGTTTTTTGAGTGTATTTGTTCGGTCCTCGCGCGTAATT
This sequence comes from uncultured Pirellulales bacterium, assembly GCA_964538425.1. Taxonomy (GTDB): domain Bacteria; phylum Planctomycetota; class Planctomycetia; order Pirellulales; family JADZDJ01; genus JADZDJ01. The sequence continues at coordinate 1,656 of CAZIGP010000189.1, forward strand.
TAATGTTAGCAAAGTTTACTGCTCTCCCAATGGGTATAGGGGCTTGGGGGGCGGCATCGTGATCGAGGATAGGTCCGCGTTATTGGGTCTAGCATTGTCCGACCATAAAAATACCAATGAGTTTCTGCGGCTGCTGACGCTCTACCAAAGTCAGTTGCACAGTTATTTGTATGCATTGCTCCACAATATGAGCGACACTGAAGATGTGTTGCAGAACACGGTGGTAATTTTGTGGAAGAAGTTCGATCAATTCGAAGCGAACACGAACTTTTTGCGATGGGCCTTGCGGATCGCTCGTTTTGAAGCCCTCAAGTTTCAGCGGGAAATACGTCGCGACCGAAAATTCTTCTCGGAAGACTTAATCTCGCAGCTTGCCAGCGGCCCATTTGGCAATAGTGAGGAAAATTTAGTTTTTGATCGACGCGATGCCTTGACGGGATGTATAGGTCAGCTTGCCGAGCGCGACCGGCAGCTCTTGGATTCATGCTATCAATCAGGAGTAACGATCCTCGACGTTGCTGCCTCGCATGGCCGCTCAGCGCAAAGTATCTGCAATTCTCTCCGCCGAATTCGTCAGTTTCTGTTTCATTGTATCCAGCGCAAGCTGACAGATGGTAAAGGAGCCGTATGAACGAACATTTGCCATCCGACGATGATTTGTGGAGTTTGTGCGAGGCCTTGTGTTCGGGCACGCTCGACGAAAATCAGCTTGTGCGGCTTGAGGAGCGTTTAAAAGCCGATCCGAAGTCTCAGGAGCTGTTTGCGCAATACTGCTTATTAAACTCAGATCTGCGTTTTTTTGTTAGCGCCAACGCTGCCGTAGATGCCGCCCGCAAGCAAATTGACTTACTGGAATCCGACTTGTCTGCAGAATCAGCGTCAGAAATCGCCGTTCCCCAGGCTCCCCCTCGCTTTCCACAAATCTCATTTCCGTTATGGGGTACAGATCGATCGGAAATTGGCTTTTGGCGATTAGGCGGTGGCCTGGTGATCGCGGTTTTAATCTTACTGGCTGTTCTGTTTCGTTTTGGTGATCGAAGTAGTCCCAGTCCGAGAAACGCAGAATCAGCCGCGAGCAATGTCGATGTTCCGTCGGAGTATGTGGGTTGGAATCGATCCGCTCCATATCGCTCAGTGCAAATCGAAGGCTTTGTCGGGCAAGTGATCGATGCTAGTGATTCCGAATGGGAAGGGCAGGCTTCTGCATTGATGGAAAGAGAATATCTCTGTGCCGGTCAGGTCCTTCGATTGCGACGCGGCTCGGTCGAGGTGAAGTTGTTTGGTGGCGGACGTTTAATTCTCGAAGGTCCAGCCGAGCTGATCATCGATTCGAAAGATGGCGGCACATTGGTTCGCGGTCGCGTGATAGCGAGCGCAGATGAACGAGTGTGCGGCCTGCATATTAAGACAGCCGACGCATTGGTTGTCGATTTGGGTGCGAAGTTTGGAGTGAACATTAATCAAGTGGGCGACACCGAAATTCATGCAGTTGACGGGGCGCTTCAGGTTGCCTTGCTTCGCAGCGGTCAAATGGATTCGAAGGCGGTGCGGCGTCTGGTGAACCAATCTCTAACCATTGAGAAGAAAACCGGAACAGTAATGCTTGGTGCATCGAATCCTGATCTATTTGTACGTTCGACTCCAAATAACAGTCAGCTCAATATGCTGATGCGAGAAAGCTTGGTAACGCATTTCTCGTTTGACGATCCCCACACCTTGGGGCTAAATCGCGGTAATGGACACAATGGAGTTTCTTCAGAGGGAGTAACCGCAACGCATGGGCTTGCAGGTGGCGGAGCCGATTTCGGAGACGATGATCTCCGCTCCATTGAAGTTGATCGCAGCGATGTCGAAGCAATCTCGCCTGGTGGAAGTAGTGGGCATGGATTGACAGTGTGCGCTTGGGTCAAAACAACCTGCATCGATAAACGGTGCAATGTATTTTTTGCCTACAACTCGCCTGAGGATAATAGCAATACCGTTCGCGATATTTTGCTTTTAGAGTTGGAATTTGGTGGACTGCCAAATGCATTTGTGCGCGAGAAGTTGCTCGGTCAAGAAATCAGCCTGACTCATCACCAAGGAATCGCCGACGGTCGTTGGCATCATGTTGCCTTAACCCTCTCGCCCGGGAAAGAAAAAACCTTGGGTCTCTATGTCGATGGCGAATTAAGCCGGACGCATACATCCTACGACGTGAACAGTGTAATCTTGCAACGCGCTCGTATTGGGCGACGGCTTTGCGAAAAGGTGAGTGAAGATAACGATTTTCAAGGCAGTATTGATGAGCTGATGATTTTTAATCGTGCTTTGAAACCAAGTGAGATTCGTCTGCTATATAACTCGTCCATGCCTGTGTCTATTTAGAGTGAAAGACGGTTTGAAGCGTATGCGATGCAATACAGACGATTCATCTGATGATTTGTGTCACTTAATCAGGCTAGAGGCATCATCAAAGGTATTTTATCTGACGTTCAAGTAGTAGGTTTTAGAGCTGAAGTCTAGGAAGTCGTTGGAGTGAGGCGAACTTTTTTACTTTTCTACAAGGAGACTCGCGCATGAGTTCAACAAGGTACTGGCTTGCTCAGGGTATGGTTATTTGTTTCTTTCTGGTGGATCTCGTAAGTGCTGGAGTCGTAGCACACTATAGTTTTGACGAAGCGAGCGGCACGTCGGTCGCAGATGGTTCGGGCAATAGCAACAATGGCACGCTGCAAGTTAATGGTGGAACCGGCGCGCTGGGCGCACCAGGTAAGTTCAATAATGCCGTCTCACTCGATGGTGGCTCCTGGGTTGAAGCGACGAACGCAACGTTTTCGAGTATTACTGCGAGCGATTGGAGTATCGCTGCGTGGGTCACGACGAATGCAGCTTATAACGATTCGGTAGTCATCGGTGAGTTCAGCGGTGCAAATGGTGCAGACCCAGGCAGCCGTTGGCGTCCCATGAATCCTTACAAGGATGGCGGAAACGTGCATGCATTTTCTACGTTTCGTAATGCAGCGAGCGTTGGCTTCCCATTTGGCCAAGACGTCGTAGTGTCCGATGTGCCCAACGCTATTGCGAACGATGGAACAACATGGACGCACTGGGCGGTTACTTGGGATCGGGCTTCTAAAATCCTCAGGTCGTACATCAATGGCACACAAGTAGATGTGCAAACATCAGGTTTAGCCAGTGTCGATCTGATGCCATTTGGACCCACTCTTCAAATTGGCCGCAAAGGTTTGTCCACCAACGTTTCGAATTTTTGGAGCGGAAAGATCGATGAGATCTGGGTGTTTGACCAAGTCCTTGATACCACGGCTATTACTAATTTAATCAATGTTAATTCTATTCCAGAACCTTCCAGCATTATATTAGTTGGTATAGTTTCTTCTGTGTTGCTGCTGACTCGGAAGCGTCATAAGATACTAGTGGTTCGCGAGCAGGCCTAACCTGCCGCAAACCACCCCCAATCGGGCATGTCGCGGAGATTTCGTGGAGTGAGTGCCATACAGCTAGAATGGACAGCCTCAGTGCATTAGCAAAAAGGAGCTGCATCATGGTTCGGTCGCGGCTGCGAGGTTTCACACTAGTCGAATTACTGGTGGTCATTGCCATTATTGGAATCTTAATTGCGTTGCTCCTCCCGGCTGTTCAAGCAGCCCGGGAGGCAGCGCGACGTACGCAATGCAAAAATAATCTAAAACAGATCGGATTGGGACTTCACAATTACCATTCCGCTAATAAGAAGTTCCCACCCGGAGGAGTTCTGAAAAGCAATCAAGGACATTCATGGTGGGTTCTCATGTGTCCTTACATTGAAGAAACATCGATCTATCAACGGTTTCAGTTGACCGGAGCCACAACGGGATGGGTCGGCGATACCGGCAATGCTATCAATCGTGCGATTGTCAGCAATGTCACAATTGCATTTATGCGATGTCCGTCGAGCCCGTTGCCCATGTTCGGATTAGATACTCCCGATCAACTGAACACGAACGTAATGAGCCCGACTTATACAGGCGTCGCCGGCGCGACAGATCATTCAACCGCCAAAAATATGCCTCCTCCCTCGGCGCCAGGAAGATTGTCGTATGGCGGAGTTCTAATCCGCGATAAGGCGATTAGTGCGGGCAAAATTTCCGACGGAACATCACATACTTTGTTAGTTGTTGAACAATCTGACTTCTGCATTGATGCTGCCGGACTGCAAGTCGATTGTCGAAGCGATTGTTGGCACGGTTTCCCTATGGGGCTTGGCCCCGCAACGGAACGAGCCTTCAACACAACCACCTTTTTGCATCGCATCAATGAAAAATCGTATTCGGCATTTGGTGTTACAGGTAACTGTGGACCGAATCGTCCCTTTCAATCGATCCATTCAGGAGGAGGGCACGGATTGCTTTGTGATGGCTCGGTGCGATTTGTTAATGAAACAATTGTAATTCAAGCTCTGTATGATTTAGCTAATCGCGATGATGGCAGGTCTCAAGCGAGCGATTTGTAATTGCTGGCAGAGTAAGGTGAAGTAAAAATCATATTAAGTACTAAATATCTTCGTAATCTAAATGCCCACGCAACGTTTAGTAGTTTGTCTTTGCATCGTGCTTTCGGGCTGCGGTCAAAATCAACCATTAGGCAAAGTATTCGGCAAAGTTACTTCACAAGGCCAACCGCTGATAGAAGGGCAAGTTTTATTCAACGATGCTGGTCGTGGCATCTACATGACTGCTGACATACAGCCCGATGGAACTTACGTGATCGTTGGAGCACAAGGTTCAGGTTTGCCACCTGGAAACTATTTGGCTGCAGTTACTCCACCACCTCCAGATATACCGATTGGTTCAAACAAGCCAAAGCCTCGAAAATCCTCTTATCCAGAGATTCCGGAGAAATACCATGCTTTGGCGAGTAGTGGACTGAAAGTAGTCGTTCAGGCAGGAGATAACGAATTTAACATCGACATGCGGCCCTAATAAATCTTGTCCATCGCTATTCAAAGGCATTGAGAGGTGCCTCGCATTCATAATGTATTTTTCAAACCGTACTTTTGTTTTTGCTGTAATTCTTTTGTTCACGCGACTGTCAGAGTCACTCGCCGTAGCGTCCAATGATCAAAATGAACTTCGCGTTCGAGTAGGTGCCTATAATGTTTCATTTTTTTCGGAAGCAACGCCGACCCAAATTGGCTCGATGCTTCAGCAATACTCTTTCGATATTGTTGGACTAACGGAGGTGCCACAAGCTCCTGCAGGCAGCCAACTGGCCGCCGCCATCGGTTCGACCGATTTTTACGTCGGTAACATCAGTTCAGGCCAAAGCAGCGACAAGCGGAAAGGGATTTTTAGTAAAACTCCCTTGGCCTCAAAAAATGAACTCGATCTATCAACAGTCTCTGGCGGGTTTGTTGGCGGCGGCGAAAGCGCGACTCACTCAACAACTCAGATCAATGGAGTCAGCATTTCCATTTATTGCCTCCATATTGCCGATGGCACCCTGGTGCCTATGCAGAAATTGCTTGGCAACCCTGCCTTCGCTTCCGACAATGCAGATGTGGTGATGGTCATCGGCGATTTCAATGCAAAACTTACAGATCCTCAGATGGCGCTCTTGATGGCCCAAGGTTTTCGCCCCTCGTGGCAAGACCTTAACATGGATGTTTCTGCCATGAAAACCTACGACTTGATCCCCGGGCGAGGTCCTAACGGTACTACCCGCGATGAAGGAGTTATCGACCATATTTTCTATAAAAATGGCCCCGGATATGAACTCACCGCCATTTCTGGTGGCATTGTGCCTGCGGTCACTCCGTCGCTTGGTGCGCCTATGAGCGATCATGCCATGGTGTGGGCCGAATTGTCAATTATTAAAATACCAGAACCAAGTTCAATTTATTTATTAATTATTAGTTTATCACTA
>CAZIGP010000190.1:0-7533 GCA_964538425.1 uncultured Pirellulales bacterium
TCAATGTCAAAGCATTCTTGACCTGAAAATCGACAGACAGGTTCCGTAGTGTGGCTTTGCGTTTCGCCCGCTCGATCGGCTCTGCCAAGAAGTCGATGCCTGTCACGTTGCATCCGCGCTCGGCGAAGAATAGTGCGTTCTCACCCGTGCCGCAACCAGCATCAAGAATCGAGCCTGAGATTTGGCTAGCTGCATCGACGAACGGCCTTTGGGGTCCGTCGATGTCCCAGGGGGCTGCGCCGGAATAGGCGGTTTCAAAGGTTTCTTTGGTGGGAATGTTGGACACAGCTTGATTCTCCGGGAACTATGGAGTGACTAGATCGAGCGAAGCAAATGCCTCCCGTGGGTTGCGATAATCGAGAGCGGACATCGGCATGTCGTTGAGTTTATACGACGCATCGAATGGCGAAAGATCGCCCTCGGTCAACCACACCTGGGCATGGTAAACCAAGTCATTCATCGAGCCAATGACTGATCGGTTTAACGCCGAGGCGAACCGAACTGTCTCGCTTGCCGGGGCGATGAATCGTCGGTAGATAAATTCGTGGCCGTCGTCAACCATGTATTCACGGATGGCGCTCAACGCTCGATCGAGAAACTGGCCGTCGTTGGTGATCCCTTTGCCGTAGAACACTGTTGAATAGAGAGATGCTGTGTTGGTGACGAGAATGAACTGCGTTCGATCGGCCGTGAAGAGATGCGCCGACCAATCGGCGAATGGATTGGGATCGAGCGGCGCGGATTGGAGCCGTGGCAATTTTAACTTCTTGGCGAGTTGTTGCGATACTCGAAAGTTCATTGGATGGGTCGAAGTTGTCGAAGGATTCCTCACAACACAGTCAAGAAAGTCTATTCTTCGCAACTTCTTTGCGTAGGCTATGGTTTGTCACGGGTTGACTGACAGCCCGTTTACGGAGCCGACAGTGAATTGATCGCCACACTCATTGCGTCCCAGAGATTCAGCCGTGCGTTCAATGCAGCGACGGCAGCCTGCTCAGCCTCGTGCCAACAGTCTGCGTTGTCGCCACATACCAAGGACATCAGTTGAATGGCCATCGGACCATGTTCTACCTTGTCCAGTGACACATGCCGGTCAAGATAGTAAAGAAAGGGCTTCAACGAACCGGCTGATGTGGAATTGATTTGCAAGACGATCCGCTCAAATAGGTCTGGCAGCAAATCCTCGCGGCCATACGTGAAGGTGGCGGCCACTGCTGGGAGACTTTCGGATTTGATAACCGCAAACGTCTGTTCAACAAACGACTGCACTGCCGGCGGGGTTTGTGCCGCCACGAGCGCCGCTGAAATCGGCGCGCCCGCTTTCAATTCATCCAGAAAACGATTGATGGCCGCCGTGTTCGCACCACATGCGTCCATCGCGCGAAAATACAGATCGAAGTGGCTCGCGAATTGGCCATCTTCGGTTTCGTCGGTTTCTTCGGCAAGTACGATCTCGTTGATGAGTCGAGCGGCCTGGGGATAACGAGGAGGCAGCCAAGGAACGTCGATGCAGCAAAGTTTTCGCTGCAATTCCTTTAGCAGCGACATGAAGTCCCACACCGCAAAGACGTGGTACTCCATGAACCGACGCATTCCGGTCACGTCCCGCACCTGTTCGTAGACAGGATGCTCAAGTAGCGATCGCCGAAGGGGCTGAAGTGCCTCTGTAATTTGTTCCCAAGGCTGGATCATTTTGCGTACTTATCGAATTGCGCCTCTACCCAAAGCCCGCAGGTCGCCGGTTCTTTGCAAACAGTTACCTTCGCCAGCTAGTCGTCTAAAATTATCGTGGCTTGCCAGGGTTTGCAGATTGCCCCGCAACCGCTGAATGTGAATCGGTCGCCCCGACCAACACCGGCACCGGGGCTTCGAGCCGCTTCTTGGACTCTCGCTGCGCGACTTCTTGCTTGGCCTTAATGGACTTTACGAAATTGCTCAGGGCATCAATATCACCTTCAATTTCAGCCGGATCAGGAGTCGCTGTTCCCAATGCCGCAGCGGCATCGTGGCCAGTTAGCCAGTTTGAGCATTTTGTCATACCGCGATCAATCTCGATGTAATCTTCTGATTCGATCAACACTTTGCTCAATCGCTTTGTTTCAATGCTCGGTCGAAATCGCTGGATGCACTCATTCAAAAGAATTTCTTCGATCGCTCGTTCCCACGCTTCTCGCAAGAGACCATAGGTCATTGACATCCATTGTGAATACGCCGGGTCGTTGCTCGTGTGAAGTTTTCGACCGTCCGGCATTCGGGCACGAACGAAGCTGAGCCGCTCTTTGACGGACATTCCCTGCCACGGAATCTCGGCATCGCATACGCCAGGGCCATCAGCGCCACGACGCACCGTCTGCGCCAGCAACGTGACTTGCTGTCGTGCCGCAGCCATTTTTATCGCCAGCAACATTACGATGTCGTGCGTGAATACGATTACTTGCCGCACCCTTGCTTCCCGGACAAGGCGATCTGCAACTTTCTCTCGATACAAATGATCCAGCGAACTAACTGGATCGTCGAAAATAATTCCGCACGACCCTTCAAAAGTTGCAAGCTCTGCCAAGAATGACGAGATTGCAACAATGCGCTGCTCGCCTTCGCTCAGTATCCCAGAAAGGTCAACCTTACCGTGATGATTCACGGCAAGTTGAAGCTGATGCCTTGTGTTGCCGTGGTCGCCGGTTTTCTTTAGTCGGAGTGCTATGTGTTGAACACCGAAGAGTTTCAGTTCGGCTGTCAGGGATTGCTCCAATTTGCCCGTGATGGCTTGTTCCGAAATATCAGCACCAGCTTTCGTAATTCCTACGGTGTTGGTTTGCTTCACACACTGCTCAAGGGCATGTTTAAGCCGCAGCCGTTCAAGATAACTCTTTACTTCGTCAAGATTGTCAGTCAGCAGCTTTCGCGCACGCAATTCGCTCAATTCACGATCCGACTTCGCTTGGTCCTCGCCCAAAGAAACTTCATCAAGCTCTTTTGCACTGGATTCAAGTGATGCGCACATCGCTGCGATCGCATCGGCAGGAGACGGCGATAGGGTCGGAATACCATCCCAGGAGTCGATTTCACACGCCTTGATGGCAGCGCCCCAACGGGCTCGCGCACTGATGAAATAGGCAGCTATCTGATCTGCAACCTCTTTCGACAACTCGCGGATTTCGTCCAGTAATGCTCCCTCCGGCGGTTGGACAGTCGTCTCTAGGCCCTTGAATTCTGCGACGGCGCGCTCAAACACTCTCCGCTTCTCGCTGCTAACGCGCGCGATGTCTTGTTCAATAAAATCCTGAAAGCGGCGCAGTCGGTTCTTCGCGTCATCGGAGAGTGATTGTTGACAAAGTACACAAACGCTGTCCGGGTCGATGACCGGAAAATCCCTTTGCGGGTAAGCTGCGACGGTGGAATATCGCTTCGCTGCTTCAAACATTTCTCTCCAAGGATCGCCGCCAACACCTTGCAGGGGTTCATTCTTAAACATTTCTGCCGAAGCGAGACGCGCGGCTTCGTCCGCAGCACGGGATGCTTGGCCGAACGCGCGAAGTTCGTCGCACTTTGTCTTGGACAAAACGGCGTCGATGCGCAGAACCAAGCCTTTGAGTCCATCAATGCGCGCCTTTTGCCGTCGAAGTGCTGCGGCCTTAACAGCAGGCGAGTTGATTTTCGATTCGGCGTGAAGCTTCTCTAGCTTTGCAAGCCGATCCAGGTCCGTTTCCGACAGATTTACAATTTTTTCAAGTGCTTCGACCTTAGTACGATGTGTCATTGCACTAACAAATCGGCCCACTTCCGTATCTGGTACGATCTCGGTGAATACTTTCGGTGCAGGTCCGATAGCAAGTATTTCTTGCTGCAATCGCTCCTTGCAAACCTTGCAGAGTGCTGCCAGCTTAACGAACACATCGAGACCGTATGGTATGTAGACAACCTCGTTCGCTTCATCTACAAAAACCCGCGCGCAATGAGAGTCGAAGACTGCGAACTGAGAAAGGGGCGTGGGGTTGACATTTCCATTGACCCATCGCTCCTGCACGTGGTTGCCATCAACAATCAACTCAAAAACAGCCTCTGCTTTGCCTCTGGCAGTCTGGCTGTGAACATTTGGCAAAATCGTCTCTTTCTTTTCTCGCGCGTGGCACGCACGTTTGAGTACGCGAGCATAACCGGATTTCCCTGCGCCATTGCCGCCGTAAACAACCGTGATCCCGTCCGGTGCGAACTTCAACGACTGTCCTTGCGCAAGAGCATTGACGTTCTTGAGACTGTGTAATTCGAGAAGTGTTACGTCCTGCTTACAATCTGGCGACGAGATACAGTTCGTCGAGACCGGCTGGGGCTGCGGAGCCGGATTCTGTGGATCGTCCAAACCGTGGGCCGCTTTCAGCATCCGACAGAGTTCGATTTCTTCATCTGGCGATAGTGCATCTTGCGTGAGAAACCGCCTGACCGCATCGCTTTGCCAAAGCGGCAGGTCGTTTGCCCATTCCACGATTCGCGCGAGTACGTTCATTTGGCAAACCTCCATGAACACGAAATGAATAGCTGGTCCAGTCTATCCATTGGGGTGGGGGCTGCCAAGCGCCGTAGCCGGCTCCGCGCAACCTTGTTCGGCCAGGACAGAATCACCATCCAATTGTTCGCAAACGTGACGAGTAAGCAGCAATACCGCAGAAGGATAGTGCTTCTGTTTAACAAATGATTGCGGTTGCACGGTCTCTCATGCTCCGCATACAAACTTGACTGCATCGCGTGGAAGCTCCGCAAAGTCGCGCAGTTGTCGTGCGTAACGTGATGTGTCTTGGCCTTCAACAAGCGATAAATACATTGGTCGAAATTTCAGTCCTTCGGTTGAAGAGTTGGCATCGTTTGAACGCTCCAAGTGCTGTAATCAAAATACGGACCTTCGTAACCAATTAGCCCAAAGACGATCTTGTTCAGCATGTTGTAAAGCCGATTACGGCTTTCCAGCGATGATTGCTTCTGGACATCATCATTGCCAAACAGATTCAATTTTCCGTGCGCGGTTCGATTTCGGAGCGAGGAAAAAGCGATACCATCTTCACGCTGAAATCCGAGAAAGCCGTACTTGCACCATGTGGCGACGATATTCGCTCCATTTGGTTCGTTCATTCGATCCATAAATATGTTGAATCGCTTCACTAAGTTCTCCGGCAGACTGGATTGCGACAAGGCGGTTTCCACTGCTTCCCGTTGTTCAATAGAGAGCGAGGATTCCTGGGGCCGCTTCGCGGCGATACGTTTGGCGAGCCCTTCAACGCAAACCGCCGTAACCAGTGCCTGAGCCGAAAACGGCAAATTCCCAGATGCCAAGAACGCGGAAACCAGTGTAGCAACATCACTGTTCTTTTCGTCAGCGAAAAACTCGACACACTTTGACAGCAAAGGTTCGTGATACGCATTCAATGCAGGGTAAAGCAAGTGACCAAGCGGCGGAGCAAGCGGCGTTCCTGACCGCGATGGCAACGGAGCTACTCGGCGAGTAATGGTGAATCCATGACGATATTCCGATACAACCGGCGAAACCATGCAACTCGTCCAGAACCTAAACGCCATGATTAGGCCGTTTGCAATCGCGTTCCAATCACAGAGTTCACGGTGTCGTATTAGGAGTCGTGCCAGGTTATTCTTCTTCCATCCCAATACCTTGCCGTAGCTCGTTTGAAACTCCAAGCACCGCCGCAAAGTTGCGTCCATCCTCGGCCATATCATTCGGCGAGCATTCGTCAGCAGCATTTCTGTACTTGTTTCATCCGCTTCTTTCGATTCACGTCGCAAGGTAATTCCAGAATGGATTTCCCTTGGCCCGATACTCCAAACAACCGTTGGGTGCCCGCTTTGGATGCTGTAGCAATGGGGCCAGATTCGTTCAATTTGCAGGGTGTGATTGTCCCTGGTTTCAGCATCTAATGAAGCATAGTCGCTCGATGGTATCAGTCTGCCCAAGGGTGATTGTTCGCCGGAGAACGCCATTCTGTCGAGGATTTCGCCGCCTTCGGTGAGTGCCTTGATTGTTGTGCCACGTCCTACTCTCCATCGCAAGAAACCTTGACCGCTGAACTCACCTTGTGGTGCGGCAATCTTTATCGACAACACTTCGGTTGAGAAGTGCCCGCGCTCGAAATGGTCAAGCCAATTGGCTAGGATTACTGGTCGCATTTGCGGTCCTCCACCGCTGATCTTAGACTTGGGGGCCTGCCGCATTCGTTCGGACGACAAACCGTAGGGTGCGTCGATCCGGTAACTATTCTCGGATTTGACCGCAATGACAGACATCCCTATCCTGAATTTGTTCGCGGAAATCAAGTCGCTTGGCCATGAGCGATTACAAGAACTCTGCAATCAGTTCGTACAAACCCCAATTGCTAGAGAATTTGCCATTTCCGAGCTTTTTATCGCAGAATCCGATGGAAAGCTGACACTCATTCCATCGTTCAGCCTAACGCACAGCTTGCAGGATCGTGAAGCAATTTACTTGCCGACCGACCAATTGCTGTATTTCATCGTAGACAACGGCATCACTGACGAACAACTGCGACTAAATCTGAAACATCGGATTCAGGGAGCGCGGCAAACAGTCGGCCCCGACGTGTACCGCCGATTTGCAGCAAACCGTGGCGAAAAACTGCCGTTGTTTTTGACCTGCAAGAACCCAGCCTGTGGCAACTTGATGCAGACTCAGTTGACGGCCTACCGTTGCGAAACATCCGAATGGAATTTGGAACCGATCCTGTGTCCGCGATGCCATCAAATCTATCGGTGTGATGGCTCGGATTTGCATTTCGGGCCAAACGAATAACTTGGCCCGTCATCTGGCCGCCAAAATATGCGCTACAAACTCCCGGATCGGATAAACTCTTGCCCGTTCTATTCCCGGTGTCGGATCAATGATTACATGCGACAGGGTTCTGCCCTTCGCACTTATGCTGCCCTGCCATTGATTTAGAATCGTACTGAGCGCGGTGGAATTGTCTATTGCAATTCGAGCGGCTTTGTCCGGGGAGACTGTCCTTACGAAGCGTGTCACCAAATCATCGTCTGTAAACAGGGGCAGGGCATCGTCGCCTTCTGCGTTCATCGTGAAAGGTTCGCCCGTTGCGCGAAGTGGAATGTAGCACGGATAGGTCATCAAGAAATCCATTTCAAGCCTCTCCGCCGAATCAACCGGAAACAAAAAAGGCCGCATCGCGGGGTAGGAGCGACACGGCCTAGAAGTGCGCCGTTGCCGACGACTCCAGCATTTAAGCCGAATTGCAGAGAACTGTCAAGGAATCTGCGAAAAACCAGCGCTCAGTGAAACTCAACAGCTTTTCCACAAGCTGGCAGCGTCTACGTCTTGGCTCAGCGCGGCGCGATTGATGTCTTTTTCGCCATGCTAGACTTGGGCATGGCCACAATACCGACCGCATCGCTCAACGTCGCCGCTAGCTGGAAATGCGATCTTCGCTCCGTGCCCGGCTTCGCATTGAGCTATGGGACAATGCACGATGTGCAATCCAATCGAACCAAGGAACCATGTTATGA
>CAZIGP010000191.1:0-7529 GCA_964538425.1 uncultured Pirellulales bacterium
GAGATTGCCAGCGACGGTTTGTTTTTGTGCGGAAAGCTCGGCGGCGGATTCAGCTTTCAGGCTGAGCTTGCCTTGGGCGTCGAAGCGGGCTTGCCAGGCGCCGCCATCGACGGTCAGCGCGAGAGGATTGGTTACTTTGCTCAGTTCGCCGGCGAGGATGGCGGCCGGGGTGGGGCCGACTTGGACATCGGCGGGATCGGGGGCGGTGCGGAAATGGTCAACCGGCAATTCGAAGGTGGGGGGCAAATCGAGCGGCGGAGCGGGGAACGGGGCGCTAACTACTTCTTGGCTGGCGAATTCTTGGTAGGCCAGTTTTTGACTGGCGAGTAAGGAACCGTCGAGCTCGGTATCGATGGTCATCAGGACGCGCGATTCGAGCGCTTCGAGCAGTAGTTGGCGCTGCGACTTCGAACGAGGCGAGCTTTCTTTGATCCGTAAACCGAGTTTGCCGAGCGTGTGTTTCCAAGATCGAACTGGCAGGCGCATGAGGAGACTCCTTTGAAGCGCAAAATTCAAAGGCAGCGCGATGCGGAAGCCGCTAAGCTGGCCGGCTGGCGCTGTTGGGTGTGCGCAGCGGCGGCGCTAGCTTGCTTCGACAAGCTGACTTTGAGGAAATAATGAGATCTTGCTGCCCACTTGTAAGCAGCTCACGCCAAGTTCCATCCGGCGGAGTACTAGAAGCTGCCCTGAGGAACCGTTGAATGGTTCGGTCCCCCCTAAGTGAGTTGTCCACTGTAGCGGGGGTGGGGCGGATTGCAAGCAGATTTTTTGAATTTTATCCAATTTAAATTTGGGCAGAGAAAATAAAGTAGGCAAAGGATTTGAGGCATTAAGGCTGCTTTGCTTCCAATATTGACAGACAGCGATTTTTTCGCGGCTACTGGCCTGACATCGTGCGATTGCCGTACAATAATTTTTGACTGGAATGATCGTTTCAGGAAGGAGTTCCGGGCATGATATGGCTCTTCGTTGGTGTTGCGCTCATCGTGGGAATTGGCATTGGCGTGGTGATTGCTCGGCGACAAATGATCGGGCGGCGGCTGAGGCAATTTTCTGATGCGAAGCGCCACTTTTGTCGTTTGCGCGAACAGCTTGAAGCAAAATTTTTGCAGCGTGCCAGTCTTACCGGCAAACCGCGCGGCTTGCGCTGGGCGGATTGCGAGTTTGAAAACGAAGTAAGTTACGCGCGAGATCGTCAGACGGGGCAACTTTCTGCGTTTGTGGCCGTTTGCATTAAGTTCGAAGCCATCGAAGGGGGCGGCATGGAAGAGGTGGAAGCTGTCGGCAATCACAAGTATGGCACGGCAGTGTTTCATTGGGATCCAAAGCATCATTGGATTACCGACGGCCGCGCAATTTTTAATCTTGCCCCTCGAGAAGCCGTGCGGCACTTTGAAGCAACGCTGGAGCCGGTAGGACAGGAATGAGCGACGATGATGCTTCTTTAAGGTGGTTAGCGCGCGATACTGCTCATTTAATTCATTCGATGCATAGCCGGCGATTGCAAGAGGAAGCAATCGTTTGGAAAGCCGGGTGTGGGGCAATATTAATCGGCGAAAATGGGCGCGAATATCTTGATGGCCTATCTGGCCTGTGGAATGTTCTTGTTGGTCATGGAAGAAAAGAATTGGCTGAGACGGCCGCGCGACAGATGGCTGAGCTGTCGTTTGCGTCTACTTTTGCCGGCAGCACTCATGGCAAAGCCATTGAACTGGCCGAACGATTGGCATCGATTTGTTACCCAAGTATTCAGCACTTCTTTTTCACCAATAGCGGTAGCGAAGCAATTGAAGCTGCCATTAAAACGGCTCGGTTTTACTGGCGGATGCAAGGCCGCGCCGAAAAAACAAAAATTGTTTGCCTGACGCACGCTTACCATGGAACGACTGTGGGGGCGATGTCTGCCACAGGGCAGCCGCAGTATTGCGATATGTTTGCACCCGGCGCGCCGGGGTTTGTGCATATTGAGAGTCCGCACCCGTATCGATTTGAACGGGCGATGGAGTTAAGGGCTGACGATCATCGTACGCCAGGGCAAATTGCGGCTGATTTTTTAGAAGAAGCGATCGTTCGTGAAGGCGCGGACACGGTTGCGGCATTTCTGGCTGAGCCTGTGCAAGCGGCTGCTGGTTGTATTGTTCCGCCGGATGATTATTGGCCGCGGATTCGAGACATCTGCAACCGTTACAAAGTGCTATTCGTTTCTGACGAAGTGGTGACCGGGTTCGGCCGAACTGGGCGGTGGTTTGCGCTGGAGCATTGGCAAGTTCAGCCGGACATGATGGTGTTCGCTAAGGGGCTAACGAGCGGTTATTTTCCGATGGGCGGATTGGGAATGAATGCAGCAATTGCCGAAGCGATTCAAACCGCGGATGGCGTGCAACGTTGGGCTCATGCGTGCACCAGTTCGGGGCATCCGGCGGGATGTGCCGTGGCGCTCGCGAACTTAGAGATTATTGAACAGGAAGGTTTGATTGAACGGGCGAAAAAACTTGGCGAACAATTGCTAGTAAAACTTCGATCGCTTTTAGCGCACCCCAATGTTGGAGATGTTCGCGGCTTAGGTTTGCTGGCGGCTGTTGAATTTGTTGCTGACAAAAACACGAAAGCGATGTTTCCGCCAGAGCAAGAAGTTGGCCGGCGGATTTATCAAACCGCACTGAAACATGGTTTGTTTAGCCGAACTCGGGGAGATATTTTTCACTTGGCTCCGCCACTAGTGTCTACCGAGCGAGAAATCGAGCAGATCGTCGAAATTCTCGGCCAATCGATACGGGAAGTTTGTGGCTCGCGCTAGAGAATTTGGCAAAGTATAATAGAAAGTATGGCGCGTGGCTGACGGTCGTGTCGGCAAAAATGCTGCTTACGTTTTTTGCACGGATGCTGGTTCTAGCGGAGATCTCTGTGCAAAGTTTGCTTTATCGTTCCAGCGTTATCGGGTTGATCTTGCTGTGTGTTTTTTTAACGCCCGCACAGGCCCAGTTTGAGACCGAACAGGTCGATAACAAAGGCGCGAAACTCGATCAGTCGCTTACCAAAAAATATAAATTCGGCGTAAGCATTACGGCTTCTAGTGGCCCTTGTCGCGGTGTTGTGGCAACCATTCCCGTGCCGACCAACTGGCCAGAACAGAAAGTGGAAGTGGGAGCGGAAGACTTGTCGTCTCAAGTACGCAACGTGAGTTATCGCACGATTGCAGGAGGCGTGAAGCAGATGGTGATCAGTATCCCACAGCTCGAGCGCGGTGAATCAGCCCATGCGTTTGTCACGTTCGAAATTACGCGGCATTCATTAGTGCCGCCAGACGACACTTCAATCTTCAAAGAGCCGCAGAAGGATAAATTGCCTAAAGACTTTTTGTTTTATTTAGGAAATAGTCCTTACATCGAAACAACAAGTCCGAAGATTGTTAAACTTGCCAAAGAAGTAACAGCGGGGAAATCGGGTTGGGAAAAAGTGGAAGCGATTTATGATTCAGCACGCGAAAAAGTGCAGTACAAAAATGGCGACTTGAAAGGTGCGCTTCGTGCACTGAACGATGGCACTGGCGATTGTGAAGAACTGACGTCGCTATTTATTGCGATGTGTCGGGCGGTCGGCATTCCTGCACGAAGCGTGTGGGTTCCGGATCATTGCTATGCCGAGTTTTATCTCGTCGACGAGGAAGGCAAAGGCTATTGGTTTCCTTGTCAGGCCGCTGGCAGCCGTGCGTTTGGTGGAATTCCAGAGCACCGTCCCATCTTGCAAAAAGGAGATAATTTTCGTGACCCGGACCGCCCTAAGGAACGGCTGCGTTATGTCAACGAATTTCTTAAAGGGGCCAAGATTCAAGGCAAGCCAAAAGTCGAATTTGTGCGTGAAACGACGGAGTGACAAGCCACTAGTTTGCTAGCGACAAACGTGTGTATTTCCCGTAGGATTACTGCAGGGAAGTCTCTAAAATTATCGTGTTCGATAAGAACACTGTGGTAGTGAAGATTATTCATTCGATCACCCTACGATTGCGGATCATGGTTATCAAGATGAGAAAGATGGCTGGGCTGTTGGGAGTCTTTATTTTCGTCAATCTTGCGGCTTGCATCGCTTTTGCGCAAGTCGCTGCTCCCAATTTTGCTGTTGCAGGTCCCGCAGGCAACCAAGCCGATTTACTCCAAACGTCGGCCTACTTCACTGCTGCTGGGGAGGGAAGACCGGCGATGTTGCATGTCACGGCAGACATTGCGCCGGGTTGGCATACCTATTCGATCACTCAGGCGTCTGGCGGTCCGGCAAAATCCCGCATCAAAATTAGTGAATCGCCGGCTTATAAAGTAATTGGCGAATTCAAACCCTCCCAAGTACCAGAGATTCACGAATACAAAGACATTTGGCCAGGCCTTAAAGTTGAAGAGCACGAAGGGAGCGTCACTTGGTCGGCTCCGATCGAGTTTGCTGCAGGAACCGATCTTAGCAAGCTTGAGATTCCCGGTTCCTTGAATGCCATGATTTGCGCCAAGGAATGTTTGCCGCCGACAGATTATAAATTTGTGGCGAAACTGAATGAAAAGACAGCTGTGGCCACGGCAGGCTCACTTTCTCCTCAAGGCGCTAAAAATTACAAATCCGATCTTACACACGTTGCTTTGCAAGGAGAAATAAGTCCCTCAAGTGTTGTACCAGGGAGCCTTGTAAAATTGACGATTACAGCTCAACCGGAGCCAGGGTGGCATATCTATGCTCGAGAAGCAAAAGACCCCAAGGATATTTCTAAGCCAACGTTAATCTTACTAACTGACAGTGCTGGTTTTCGATTCTCCGATCCGATTGCTAGTGATCCTCCTGTCGAGAAAACGACAAATCTCGGACAGTCAGGTAAAGCTCGGTATCACGAGAAAGCCGTTTCTTGGACGATCGAAATAGATGTTCCTAAGAACGCCAAATCTGGCGAACATCTTATTCGCGGCATTATTGGGTATCAAACTTGTAAAGAAGATGCTTGCGATCAACCCCGCGCTGCATGGTTTGAGGGAATATTGACCGTAGGCAAGCTTTCTCCAGAGGGTTCGCCACTATTCTTTCGAGACGGAAAATATCGTGAAGCCTCGATGTTGGCGGAAGGAACCAAATTGGAAAATATTCCTTCGGCCTCTTTGTCTCAAGGCACTAACAATTCGTCCGTCATTCCACCGATCAAAGTTCGCGTACTTAATGATAGTGACAATCAGCGTTCGCTAATCATTGTATTAGCGTCTGCCTTTCTCGGAGGATTGATTCTCAACTTAATGCCGTGCGTGCTGCCTGTCATTGGATTGAAAATTCTCTCCTTCGTTGAACAAAGCCATCATAGCCGTGGTCAGGTTTTTATGTTGAACCTGTGGTACACGTTAGGGCTAATGTCGGTTTTTATGGTGCTTGCCGTTTTAGCATCAGGCGCTAGCTTGGGGCTGCGCGATCAAGATTTGGCGTGGGGTGAGCAATTTAGTTCACCAGCATTCAATATCGTGATGAGCGGAATCGTGTTTGTAATGGCCCTCAGTTTTTTAGGGATTTGGGAAATACCGATTCCTGGTTTTGCAGGTTCTGGCAAAGCCACCGAATTTGCCAGCCAAGAAGGAGCAAGCGGAGCTTTCGCAAAGGGCGTGTTGTCTACCGTACTTGCGACACCTTGCAGCGGACCGTTTTTAGGCTCGGTTTTTGGTTTTATGTTACGCCAACCACCAGGCGTGATTTTTGCTTTGTTTGGAGCCATTGGATTAGGCATGGCATCACCGTATTTATTAATCGGTGCATTTCCGCGATTGATACGTTTTCTGCCGAAACCTGGCGCCTGGATGGATACGTTTAAGCATATTATGGGTTTTGTGCTGCTGGGCACTGTGGTATTTCTCTTTACATTTTTAAAGCGAGATTATTTAGTACCAACTTTTGCCATGTTAATGGGTTTGTGGGCAGCATGTTGGTGGATTGGCCGTGTGCCATTAACTGCAGAATTAGGACGGAAGCTTTTTGCCTGGATTCAAGGAGCCGTTATTGCAACCGCCGTCGGTTATTTTGCATTCACTGTATTGGTTCCTCGCGACGCGCTGATTCCCTGGCAACCGTTTACGCCAGAGAATCTTGCTAAGTTTCGATCCGAGGGCAAAACGGTGATGGTTGATTTTACAGCCGACTGGTGCCTTACCTGCAAAACAAATTTAAAGTTTGCAATCAATACACCGTCCGTGCTCAAGGCGGTGAAGAAAAACAACGTAGTACCACTGTTGGCGGATTGGACTGACGGAGCACCAGAAATCAAAGAAGCGCTTACCGCTCTGGAGAGCAAATCAATTCCGGTGTTGGCAATTTTTTCCGCTGATCGCCCAGATGAAGCGATTGTGTTACGCGATTTAATTTCAGCAAATCAAATAGTCGAGGCGATCGAAGCTGCAGGGCCTTCCAAAAGCACGGTGATGACTGCAGAGACAGCTATGAATAAACTTTGATTGACATCTATTATGTTGCCCACTCCGCGCCATGTGGGCCTTCTGCAATTCGGCCGATTTGCCAACTCTCTAGGCCCATCTGAGCAAATTGCCCTCGAATGCTGTCGGCGTAATAGGGACTGACTGCTAGCGCCAAGCCAATGCCCATGTTGAACACTTCATCCATCTCGTGTTGTTCAACTTCGCCCAGCTTTTGGAGCCAGGAAAAAACTTTTGGCATTCGCCAACTGCCACGAGTGAAAATCGCACGACAGTTTTCTGGCAAAATGCGGCTGAAATTTTCCAGCAGCCCGCCACCTGTAATATGAGAAATGCCGTGTACGACATCTTTTACAGGATAGTGACTAAGAACGCTTCTCACTGCCTTGGCGTAGATGCGAGTGGGCGTCAGCAGCACTTCACCCACGGCGCCGCCCAGTTCATCAACGGTTTGATCGGCCTTCAAACCAGCGATCTCGAACACGATTTTTCGTACAAGGCTAAAACCGTTTGAATGCAGGCCGCTGGAAGCGACACCAATAACGATATCGCCTGGCACAATTGCGCGGCCGTCGATCAATCGTTTTTTTTCAACGACTCCCACGCAGAAACCCGCCAGATCGTAATCGCCGCGGGCATACAAATCGGGCATGATTGCCGTTTCGCCGCCAAGTAGTGCGCAATCCGCATCCATGCAGCCATTACTCACGCCTTCGACGATTTGCTCGAGCAGCACAGGATCGTCATGTGACATGGCCACATAGTCCAGGAAAAATAGTGGCTCCGCACCGCAGCATAGAGCGTCATTGATGCTCATGGCCACTAAATCGATGCCCACCGTATGGTGCTGGCCAACCAATTGCGCGACTTTCAGTTTGGTGCCTACACCGTCGGTGCAGCTTACCAAAATCGGCTCTTGGTAGTTTCTGGCAAATAGATGATTGGGGAAATCGAGTTGGAACAGCCCGGCAAACCCACCATCCAGCGGCATTACGCGGGGAGAATAGGTCCGGTGCAACAGCCTGGGAAGGCGGGCCATGCTCTGGCGATAGACAGCTAAATCGACGCCGGCGTCTTTGTAAGTGGCTT
>CAZIGP010000192.1:0-7514 GCA_964538425.1 uncultured Pirellulales bacterium
AACGCACAATCGACCGTACGAACACGATGGGAACGGTGTGGCTGGGCCTTTCGGTCGGCTGTGCCAATTGCCATACGCACAAGTACGATCCCATCACTCAGCAAGAATATTTCAGCTTATATGCGTTCTTCAACAATATCGACGAAGTGGATGCCAAGATCTCGGATGATGCCATGGCGATGTTGGAGCAGCCGGATCTAACGCCTCGTAAAGAATTGCCGGGCGATGGAACTAAAGCCAGTAAAGCTGAAGAACCTGCGACTGGCGGTGATGAAAGCAAAGCTGCAAAGTCGGCCGATGCGTCGAACGATGCTAAGCCGGCGGCCGCACCATCCGCAGAAGCAGAAGTTGAGAAAGCATCGCCAAAACCTGCCCCGAAACCGAAGCCACTATCGGAACAAGAAAAACGAAGCCAAGGGGCTGAGAAGCTAGCCCAAACGGTTTCGGAAATGTCCAAGCCACGAGAAACTTACGTGCACTTGCGCGGCGATTTCTTGTCCAAGGGTCCTGTCGTCGAAGCCGCCACGCTAGAAGTACTGCCTCCGCAAAAGTCTCGCGGCACCAAACCGGATCGGCTCGACTTCGCCCGTTGGCTCGTGAATGGCGAAAACC
Organism: uncultured Pirellulales bacterium; assembly: GCA_964538425.1. Taxonomy (GTDB): domain Bacteria; phylum Planctomycetota; class Planctomycetia; order Pirellulales; family JADZDJ01; genus JADZDJ01. Next base: position 613 of record CAZIGP010000192.1, read on the forward strand.
CGCTGACAGCGCGTGTGATTGTCAATCGCATTTGGCAAACACACTTTGGTCGCGGGATTGTTCCGACGGGCGACGACTTTGGCACACAAGGCGACAAGCCATCGCACGCGCAACTGCTCGATTGGCTGGCAGATGAGTTCCAGACCAGTGGTTGGCGGATTAAACAACTGCATCGCTTAATTGTTACCTCGGCCACGTATCGGCAATCGGCAGCAGCTCGGCCGGAATTAGTTGATCGTGACCCTTACAACATCTGGCTTGCAAAGCAAAGCCGATTGCGTGTGGAATCAGAAATCGTTCGTGATCTGGCATTATCGGTTAGCGGTTTGCTGAATCCAACGATCGGCGGGCCTAGTGTTCATCCTCCTCAACCAGCAGGTATTTCTGATTTGACCTATGCCGGTAGCGCAACATGGAAGGAAAGCACCGGCGCAGATCGTTATCGTCGAGGGCTTTATGTGTGGTTTCAGCGGACCAGCCCGTTTCCTTCCATGATTACGTTCGACGCTCCAGAAGCCAGCCTGACCTGCACCCGCCGTGAACGCAGTAATACACCACTGCAGGCGCTCACACTGCTCAACGACGTGGTGTTCATCGAATGCGCCCAATCGCTTGGCAAGCGAATGATGAACTTCGCTTTTGAAAAAGCAAATGTTGATGACGTCGCCGAAGCCCGAATTCAGCAAGCATTCCTGTGGTGCGTGTCGCGGGAACCTTCGAAGCGTGAATTCAAAGTGCTGAAGCGGCTGTATGAAGACACTTTAAAAGTTTGCCAGGACAATCCGGCTGCGGCTGGCCAAATCACGGGTCAAACGGACAAACCGGATCAAGCTGCCGCAGCGACGGCATCGACCGCGGAAACTGCCGCTTGCGTGGCAGTCGCCCGAGCGATCATGAACCTTGATGAATTTCTGACGCGGGAGTAACTAATCATGCAATGGCTGGAAGAACAAATCACGCTAGCCCGCCGTCACTTTTTGACCTCGACCGCGAGCGGCGTCGGACTGGCCGCGCTCGCTACCATGTTCCGTGAAGACGGGCTATTGGCCGCCGAATATTCGGGCGAGGGAGCTCCTCCGCGGGCATCGATCAAGGTGGATGCGAAGTCGAACGATCCGCTAGCGGTCAAGCCGCCACACTTTGCGGCCAAAGCGAAGCGGTGCATCTGCATTTTCTTAGAAGGTGGACCGAGCCAGATGGACTTGTTCGATCCCAAGCCGGAATTGAACAAGCTCAACGGTCAGCCGCTACCTGAATCGCTTACCAAAAACGTGCGATTTGCGTTTATTCAGAAAGAAACTGCCACCGTAATGGGCAGTAAGCGAAAGTTCGACAAACACGGCCAGTGTGGCATGGAACTTTCTGACTTGCTGCCGCACATTGCCACTTGTGCGGATGATATTGCGCTGATCCGCTCGATGCACACCGAGGCGTTCAATCACCATCCCGGTCAGTTGATGATGAACTCGGGCGTGCCGCGTTTCGGCAGACCGACGATCGGTTCTTGGCTGAATTACGGCTTGGGCAGCGTTTCGCGCAATCTGCCGGGTTATGTAGTGCTCACTTCCGGCCGCGGCACGAGCGGCGGCACATCAAACTGGACGAGCGGCTTTTTGCCATCCTCGTATGCAGGCGTGCTATTTCGAGGCAAGGGAGAACCAGTACTCAACTTGGAAAATCCGGCGGGGTTCAACGATTTATTGCAACAACGGACGATTGACGCCATTTCGCAACTCAACCGAGAGCGCTACGAGCGACTGGGGGACGATGAGATCAACAGCCGCATTGCGGCGTACGAGCTGGCCTTCCGTATGCAAGCGGCAGCGCCGGAACTGATCGATTTTTCTAGTGAATCCCAAGAAACTTTGGATGCTTACGGCGTCGATCGTGAAGATCCGCCGGTCAAAGCTGATCGCGCCGGCGGTCCTGGGCAGTATCGCTCTTTCGCTAGAAATTGTTTGCTAGCCCGAAGGTTAATTGAACGTGACGTACGATTTGTGAATATTTATCACGCTTCGTGGGACCACCACAGCAACTTGGATATTGAGTTGCCGTTCAACGCCGGCATGGCGGATCAACCGATTGCCGCGCTGCTGAAAGATCTTAAACAGCGCAAATTGCTTGACGACACCCTCGTGATTTGGTGCAGCGAGTTCGGCCGCACGCCGCTGGGAGAAAACCGTGCGGGCAGGCCAGACGTCACCGGCCGCGACCACCATCCGTTCTCGTTTAGCCTTTGGATGGCGGGCGGCGGTGTAAAAGGCGGACAAGCCATTGGCAAGACCGATGACATCGGCTGGGGCATAGTCGAAGATCCGGTCCACGTGAACGACTTCCACGCCACAATTTTGCATCTCTTTGGGCTCGATCACCTCAAGCTTAAAGTACGCTTCAACGGCTTGGACGTCCGGCTAACTAACCTGGCAGGCAAAGTGGTTGATAAGCTGGTTGCCTAGTTTACAACGACAGCCTTTCGAACTGCCAGCATTTTAGACTGGCAGCGGCGACCAATTTTCCTACGCCCTTTGCTTCACGAAACCTACTCGTTGCAGCAATCGCACTCTTCGCAATCGCAGGTGCGTGGATCGCAACCTTCGCAATGCGGGCAACAGCAGTGACGAACTTCATCTTCTTCGTCATGTGCCATTACCGATCGCACGGTGGCAATACCTGCAAACGACATGATTAAGCCAAGAAACAACGACGAGACGATCGCTGCGCGCATAACGATCTCCTTCTGAGGTGGAAAGGAAGGCACGCTTGCCTGCGAGGCGCCGACGAATCGCCGCTAAGGCAGCTTTTTATCGAACAGACGAGACGATATAGCCGCAAACTCGGTTTTCAAACGACGTTCTAGCCGATAGGATGGGTAGTTTTGCGGCCTACTTGAAATATGTCATAAAATTTCCTCGCGTGCGGGGAAATTCTTGAATTTGAATGCAAATTTCCGAATCTACCACAGTTCAGCGTGCCACCCCCGATCCTTTGCCTGGAAGTATCCGCAGCATTCAGCCTGGCGGCGGCGTGTGTTACTCTATCGAATTAGCATGGGGCCGATTGCGGCGTTGGTATTTGCACACGTTTCGGCGTGGCTATATCCGACGGATGGCGGCCAAACGACAAGGTGAGCCAACCGGCTGCCCGCATGAGATCTTTGACCCGCGGGACTTGAAATTCTGTCGCAATCAAACGGAATGTCACTGGCGGCCGGAAGACGACCCGTTTCGCTGGCGAGAACGCATTCCGCTGGCGCGCTGGGGGTTGGCCGAAGTGCAGTTGATGGGCTATCCGCTTTTGGCAGCCACTATTTTGTTAGCACTGTATTGGTGGCCTGTTGCAGTTATCCCTGGTGCATTGTTTGTACTTGTGGTGTCGTTTTTTCGTGATCCGCCACGGCGCATTCCGCAAGAACCTGGGTTGTTAATTGCACCGGCCGATGGCAAGGTGGTGGAGATCGCTCCGTTAGAACATCACGATTTCGTCGGCGGGCCCGCAGTACGAATCGCTATTTTTCTTACGCTGTTCAATGTGCATGTCAACCGTATGCCGCTGCGAGCTCGAATCATTCAATTAAAATATTTTCCGGGAAAGTTTTTACATGCCGATCATCCCGAGGCCACCACACAGAATGAAAGCATGTGGATCGGTTTGGAAGAAGAAGACTCACCGCATCGTCGGTTGGTTTGCCGTCAAGTTTCAGGAATGGTTGCGCGCCGAATCGTGTGTGACGCGCGGCCAGGAGAAGTTTTCGATCGCGGCGCAAAATTCGGCATGATTAAATTTGGCTCGCGAACTGAATTGATTGTGCCGGCTGAAGATTTGGAAGTGCAAGTTCGTGTCGGGCAGTGGGTCAAAGCCGGCCGCGATATTATGGCACGTTATCGTACGAGCTAAGATTTATGGGGGTGATTTTATGAGAAAAATTCGCACGGTTGCCGTTCTACCGACGTTGTTCACGTTAGGAAATTTGTTCTGCGGGTTTTTTGCCATCGTGGTAGCCTCACGAGTAGGTTCTGGCCCTTGGGATGCCCAACCCTCCGCGGACATTGCGATTCAACAACCGGCCGATTTTGTTACAGCGCTCGATGCGACGGATCCGATGCATAATTTGATGCTGAGTGGTTGGCTGATTTTTCTGGCAATGATTTTCGATGCGCTGGATGGTCATGTAGCACGCCTGGCAAAAACCACCAGCGACTTTGGCGCCCAGCTCGACAGCTTATGCGACGTCGTCACCTTCGGCGTGGCGCCTGCGTTTTTGATGGTCAAGATGTGTCCGGATTTTGCGGCGCTGCATCGCGAGCCAACTTGGATTATTGCCGCGTCGTTTGCGGGCTGCGCCGCGATCCGTCTAGCTCGATTCAATGTCGAAATCGAGGACGATGATGATCATTTATCGTTTATTGGCCTCCCCTCACCGGCGGCAGCAGGTTCTATCGCTGGATTTGCTATTTTGTTTTATACGTTGCGCCGGCAAGGAAATCCTTTGCCCGCAGATGTGATCAAAGAAGTCGACTGGTACATGCAGTGGGTTCTGCCAGCGTTTACGTTAATTCTCGGAGCGCTCATGGTATCTCGAATTCCTTATCCTCATGTTGTCAATCAGTTATTACGTGGTCACCGAAGCATGGGTCATGTGGTAGCCGTTTTGTTTTCGCTGGTCGTCATTATGACAATTCGTGGTTACAGTGTGCCAATTATTTGCAGTTTGTTCGTACTCGGTCCGCCCATTCGATATGCATGGATGCGTTGGCGAAATAGGCAAAATCAGCAGCAGGATGCAGAACCATTGTTTTGAAATGAAGCCATTGGCAAAGTAAAGTGGCTGGAGACGATTGTAAAACAGCATCCATTCGCACTCTTCTGCCGGTTATTAATCGCCGGCTTTATTGATCGATACAAAGAGACATGTTCACAGGATTAGTGGAAGCCTTGGCCACCGTCGTTGCATTGCAGCCTGAACCACCGGGCGTGCGATTGACGATTTCGGTGCCACAATATGCAGGTGAAGTTGCAATCGGTGATAGTATCGCAATTAATGGTTGCTGCCTGACGGTGGTTGGAATTAACGGTGACCAATTTGCCTTTCAAGCCGGTGAAGAAACACTGCGGCGCACTAATCTCGGCAGTTTGCAGGTAGGTAGCCGCACGAATGTGGAACGGTCATTGAAAGCGGGCGACCGTCTGGGTGGTCATTTTGTCATGGGTCACATCGACGGATTGGGGTCGCTCGAATCTCGAAAAGACGATGGCGATTGGTCAACATTTTGGTTTCGCGCTGACTGTGAATTAACTCGGCAGATGGCCTCGAAAGGATCCATCGCCATCGATGGAGTGAGCCTTACCCTGGTTGACGTTGAACAAGAGAGATTTAGTGTAGCACTGATTCCCCATACGCTGTCGGCGACCACACTTGGCCGACTGCAGCCGAATGATACGGTAAACTTAGAAACCGACGTTCTGGCGAAATACGTCGAGCGACAAATCAAGGCGAATTAATTGCTGTCTGCGACAGCTTAGGACTGAAACCTCGAACTTGAAATACAACAAAGTCTTTCTGCACTGAAATTGCAACTTATGTCCGCTGCCACTCAAACGTTGACGTTTCTGAAAAGCCGCTTTGCGGAAGTAGGTTTGGAGCTGAACTCGCGTCACGGACAGAATTTCCTTATCGATTTGAATTTGCAGCGTGTGATTGTGGAGTCGGCACAACTTTCGTCCCAAGATGTTGTTTTGGAAGTTGGCACGGGCACGGGAGCGCTTACCGCACTCATCGCTCCGCAGGTTGCGCATGTCGTCACGGTGGAAATCGACCCTCGATTACATCAACTTGCCAGCGAAGAATTAATCGACTTTCCGAATATCACATTGCTGCAGCAAGATGCGCTCAAAAATAAGAATGCCATTGATCCCAAAGTTTTGCAAACCGTGCGCGACAAATTGAATGAGGCCGAGCATCGCCAATTCAAATTGGTGGCAAACTTGGCCTACAACATTGCTACGCCTTTGATTTCCAATTTGCTTGCGCTGGATTGTCCGCCGGATTCGATGGTCGTTACGATTCAAAAAGAAGTGGCCGAGCGTATTGCCGCCAAACCAAGCACAAAGGATTACGGCTCGCTTTCGATTTGGGTGCAAAGCCAATGCGAAGTTGAACTCTTACGTAGCATGCCACCTGCTGTGTTTTGGCCACGTCCAAAAGTTGATTCAGCGATTTTGCGAATCACGCTCGATCCCGAGCGCCGCAGAAGTATTTACAATCTGACTTTCTTTCATCAATTCGTGCGTTCGCTCTTCTTGCACCGCCGAAAATTTTTGCGCAGCGTGCTTGTAGCAACTTACAAGCAGGAACTTGGCAAAAATCAAATTGATGAAGTTTTAGCCGAGCAACATCTGCCCGAAAATGCTCGAGCCGAGGAATTGGATGTTACGCAAATACTCCAATTATCCCAGGCAATTCATGGCCGAGTTTCACGGTAAGGAACAGCGATCTCCCGACGTTTGGCTCCATTTGCTTGCAGTCGGCCATTAGTCTGTTAGAGTATAAATGGTCCCGCAAACGAGGTATCCGCGGGAAACCTTTTCTAACACGGAATTCAGCATCTCATTCCGCGAGTTCATTTTATGTTGGGCAGCCGATTTTTTTATCGAAGAGTGGCTTGTTGTTTCGCAGCATACATAGCGTGGTTAGGCGCTTACGCTATTGGGGCGGAGGAAATCGAACTTGCCGATTTAATTGAAAAAGTGGAGCCGTCGGTCGTGCGCATCGATGTGAAGGGAGTTGAAGTGGATAGCCTCGGCAGTGGGTTTGTAGTCGATGCGGATGGACTGATCGCGACAAATCATCACGTCATCTCGGGCGCGAAAGAAGCCAAAGCAATTTTTGCGAATGGTGATACTGC
>CAZIGP010000193.1:0-7506 GCA_964538425.1 uncultured Pirellulales bacterium
ATGCCACGTAAAAGCCGCAATGCTCGCCGCTGGGCACTGCGTAATAAGCTATCGCGCCGTCCGTCGCTCGAACGACTTGAAGAACGCCAAATGTTTGCGGCTGACATTACTGTAAACACGACGGCCGACGGCAACACGCGAGATGCGTTTCTCACGCTTCGCGAAGCGATTCTGATCAGCAATCGTACGCTTGCCTTTGCATCGCTGTTACCGGCAGAACAGGCTCAGATTACTGGTGGTCTGCCATCGGCCGGCGATGCCGATACTATTAAGTTCAACATTCCTGCCACGGATTCTGGGCATTTTTACTATAAGAATGACGGAATTGCCGGGCAGGTAAAGCTGACCAATGTATCTGCAACTACGGCCACCAATGATGGCACGATTGGTGACATTGATCCCGACTGGACGCGTAGTTGGTTTTCGATTCGACCAACGATGGCACTTCCAGGAATAACGGAAGCTGTCACCATCGATGGTTACACACAAGCCGGTGCTGGTGCTAATACCAATGCTGTAGGCCAAGGTTTGAACACCATTCTAAAGATTGAAATTAGTGGCGAAAACGTGGGGCAGCTCAGCGACGGCCTGATTCATGTTTCCAGCGGCAGCGGCACACAAATTAAAGGCTTGGCTTTAAACCGTGTCGAAGGCACGAAGGTGCTGCTTAACTTTTCCTCGAGTGCAACCACGGTGGCCGGAAACTTCATCGGCAGCGATGTTTCTGGAACTTTGGCTTTTGCATCACCTACCCCGGGCAGCATTCCAGGTTTTCTACGATCGAACGGCGTGTTGGCTCAATCGAGTGCTGGCGGCAACGTCATTGGTGGAACTACTCCGGCTGCCCGGAATCTGATCTCGGGCAATAACTTTTCCACGAATTTCAACGGTGCCGTTGCACTGCGAGACTTTGGTGCGGCTTCGTTGGTTCAAGGTAATATCATTGGTTCCAATCGCACAGGCACCCAGGTGCTGGGTAATGCAGGGCCTGGGGTGTTTGTCGATTCGCCGAACGATGTTATCGGCGGCGTCTCGGTCGCCGCGGGCAATTTGATTTCGGGCAATCAGGATGTGAGTATCAGCCTTGCCAGTTCAAATGCCAATGGATTGCTCATCCAAAACAACAAGTTAGGGACGAATCCTGGCGGCACCTTGGCGGTGGGGACAACCGGTGGCATTTCTATTGTAAACACGGCGAGCAACAACAAGATTCTCGACAATACTATCGCCTTCGGTAGCGGCATTCGGGTGTCGAGCGGCAGCACCGGTAACCTGATTAGCCGCAATTCGATCTTCTCGAACGTGGGCTTGGGCATTGATTTGAATAATGACGGCGTTACCGCGAACGACGGTGCGCCCGATTCCGACCCGCCCGGAGGAGACAACGGCGCGAACAAACTCCAAAACTATCCAACGATTACCTCGCTTACCGATCTTGGCCCTGGTACGCGAATTCAAGGCACGCTTGCCAGCACGCCTAGTTCAAGCTTCCGATTAGAATTCTTCGCAAGTGCCGAGCGCGATGAGTCGGACACTGCCTTTGCTGAAGGGCAAACCTATCTTGGCTTTGTCGATGTTTCGACCAACAGCAGCGGCAACGCCACGTTCTCGGTCGATTTGGCCGCGCTGCCAGTCGGACAAGCTTACGTCACTGCCACAGCCACTGATATTACCGATGCTGGCAGCGGCCCTCGCAACAACACGTCTGAATTTTCTCCAGTAGTAACGCTGGGAGGAGCAAGTTTCGTTGTCACTAGCACTGCCGATAGTGGCCCTGGCTCGCTGCGCGAAGCAATTATTAATGCCAATAACACGCCTGGCACGCAGACGATTACGTTTAACATTCCTGCCAATGATTCGCGCCATTTCTATTACACGGATGACGGCATCGCCGGAGAAGTCTCGCTCGATCATATTGCCGTCACGACGGAGACCAATGACGCCAGCATTGTGGGGATTGATCCTGACTGGATGCACAGTTGGTTTTCTGTTTTGCCGAACAGCAACCTGCCGGACATCATCGATACGATCGTCATCGATGGTTACTCGCAGGCAGGCAGCAGCACGAACACTCTGGCTGCACTGCAGGCGCTGAACATGGTGTTGAAGATTGAAATCAACGGAGAAAATGCTTCTGGTGACGGCTTGCACCTCGCCTTCGGCGGCATCGTTGGTGTGAACTTCACCGATGCCAAAGACAGCGCTGTGAAAGGCATAGTTATCAACCGCTTTGGTGGTGATGGAATCGAACTGAACACGCTTGATGGCAATAACGCTGTCACGGGCAATTTCATCGGTACCGACGTTTCAGGAACATTGGATTTGGGCAACGGCGACAACGGCATTTTCGTGAGCTATGAGTTTGGCTCTGTTATTGGTGGGGCCACCGCCGATTCCCGAAATCTCATTTCAGCTAATCGTTCTAATGGAGTCGAAGTTTTCACGGGGGGCGGGCACACCATTCAAGGCAATTTGATCGGCGGCTCACGCGACTACTCGACAATCTTGGTTAACGCTGACTTTGGAATTTTTCAGCATAACGATGAGTCCATTGGCGGCTCGAATTCGTCGTCGACCACTACAGCCGCAACGAAGCTGGTACCGCTTGCACTGGCTTCGTCTTCAAAATCTTTGCAAGCTGCATTTGTTCCCGGAGGATGGAGCCCGGGATTTGGTGCTATCTGGGCTGATCAAAATGAAATCATCTTCGGCTACGTGCCGGGCGACAGCGAAAATGTACGTGTAGGCCGGAAAGTTTACTCTGTGGAAGAATCGAGCGTTCCGCTTGCTCCTGGCGTCGGCAACCGCTCAATCATTCGGCCGGTGCAACTGCATCCGCAGTCGACGGTACATGCCAAGTTTGCCAGCAATACGTCGCAGACCCTAATCGGCATCGACCTTGGTAATGATGGTGTAACCTCCAACGATCTGAATGATTTAGACAGTTGGCAAAACTATCCGGTGCTCACTTCCGCTGTCACGATCAACGGAACGACCATGATCAGCGGCACACTTAACAGCAAAGCCAACACCAGTTTTCGGATCGAGTTCTTTGCCAGTTCATTTGGACTAGGTTTTCGTGTCGGGGAAAAATACCTGGGAGCGGTCGACATTAACACTAATTCGCAAGGGAATGCCTCCTTCTCATGGACGGTGCCGGAAGTCGTCACACTAGGTCAATTCATAACAACGACAGCCACCCGCTTGGAACCGGGAACGTTCGATTTGATTGCGTCGTCCGAGTTCTCTGCGGGTATGGAGGTAACTGATACTCCGCCGACTTCGACGGCATCTAAGGATATTTTGGTGCTTGGCTCTGCTGCCGGCAGTGATACTCGCACGCGAGTGAAAGTGATCGAGGCTGCCGCGGGGCAGGTGCTCAAGACATTCACGCCGTACGGTAGTGGCTTTCGCGGCGGTGTGCGTGTGGCGGTGGCCGATTTGAACGGCGACGGAGTGGCGGAAATTATTACTGCTCCGGGCGCGGGTCGCGATGGGTTGGTGAAAGTGTTCGATCTGGATGGCGTTGAATTGGTCGATTACCGCATCAATGCCTATCCGAAGAGTTTCACTGGCGGCGTGTTCGTGGCCACAGGAGATGTGAACGGCGATGGGCGGATCGACATTATCACCACGCCGGGCAGCGGCCGTGCGGCGGAAGTCAAAGTTTGGAAAAATCGCGTTGGCATTGCATCCAGTAATCCTGATCCGTTTGCCAATAGTCCGCTCAAGACGTTCCTTGCGTTTGGCAGTACCTTTACCGGGGGCGCGACCGTTGCGGCCGGCGATTTGACCGGCGATGGTAAAGCGGAGATCGTCGTCGGCAATGGCGAAGGCAGATCTCCTAGCGTGCGCGTGTTCGACACGACGACATTTACGACGACCGGTTTGGCTCCACGGTTGAGTGAAATTAAACCATTTAGCTCCAGCGACCGAGGGGGCGTGTCGGTAGCGGTGGGCAATGTGCGTAATAGTTCGACGCCTGAAATTATTGTTGGCAACGGAAAAAACGGCCGTGGTCGAGTGGAGATGTTCAACGCCGACGGTACGCGTTTTAAAACTATCAACGCTTACACTGACAGCAGCAGCAAAAATGCACCAGTCTATGTTGCCGTGAAGGAAATAGACAACATTGACGAGTCGCTGCTGGAAATCGTTACTTCGCAAGGTCCTTCCGGTTCAAGCAAGCGTCGCCGTGCATGGCAACCTGACGCCACCATGATCGACGATGTGCTGGAATCGGATTTCGACTTCCGTCACGGTTATTTTGTGGGGTAATCTTCAGCCTAACTTTTTTCCTATCGCTTCGGCGACTTTTCGGCAGGTTGTCATCGTGTCGCGGAATTGTTCGAGGTTCATCGATTGTCCGCCGTCGGACATTGCTTGTTCTGGGTTTGGATGTACTTCGATAATGAGGCCATCGGCTCCGGCGGCAACGCTGGCGGCGCACATTTGTGGCCCGAGCCAAGTGTGGCCGGTACCGTGGCTGGGATCGACGACCACTGGCAAATGAGTTTTGCCATGTAGATACACGACAGTCGCTAGCGGTAGCGTGAATCGCGTGTGGGTTTCAAACGTGCGAATGCCGCGCTCGCAGAGCATCACATTGGGATTGCCGGCGTCGAGAATGTATTCGGCCGCCAAAAGTAATTCTTCGATGGTGGCGCTTGGGCCACGTTTCAAGAGGACGGCACGATCGGTTTTACCGACCGCTTCCAGCAGGCGATAGTTTTGCATGTTGCGAGCACCGATTTGTAGGACGTCGGCATAGCGGGCCACCAAATCGACATCTTCGGTGGCCACCACTTCGGTCACAATCGCGAGGCCGGTGGCCTCGCGAGCCATTGCCAGCAATTTCAGGCCTTCCTCCTTCATGCCTTGAAAGCTGTAGGGACTGGTGCGTGGCTTGAACGCCCCGCCGCGTAAGGCTGTTGCGCCGGCGGCTTTCACTGATTTGGCGGTGGCAAGAATTTGTTCTTCACTTTCGACTGAACAGGGTCCGGCGATGACGCCGATGGTGCCATTGCCGACGGTGAGGCTGCCGGCCGTGATGGTGGTTGGCTCGGGTCGGCATTCGCGGCTGGCCATTTTGTAGGGTGCGAGAATCGGCACAACTTCTGCGACGCCGGGGCCGCTTTCGAACGATTCTTTGTAGGTTTTGCGGTCATCTCCGACGACGGCGATGACGGTGCGTTCGGTTCCTTTAATGACATGCGGCTTTAGTCCCAATTGATGGACTCTGCCGACGATGTGTTCTACGTCAGCTTCTGTGGCGGTCGGTTTCATGACAACAATCACGTGTGTGGTTCCTGTGTTGAGATAGCTAGATTAATCGCTGAAAACAAAAAAGCCCCGAGAACTGGTGATTGGCCAGGTCTCGGGGCTTGTGTGCCTTATGGCTGGTGAGGAACGGTTACAAACCCTCCTCGGCCCCGCAACCTGGCGGGCTAAAGTAAAACCAAAAGCCGAAATAGGTCATAACAATGCTCATACCAAAATTGTGGCTTGAGAGGATGGAGAATGCAAGAGCAGCTTTTAAAAAGCGAAAATTCCCTAAGGCGGAGATAGCAGCGGGCATTATTTTTTGTTTCGCAGATCTGTCAAAAAGGATTCCACTCTGGCTTGCATTCGTTGCGGTGCCCGCACAATGAATGTTCGACTTGGTACATCAAAATGAGCTATGACCCCTAGTTCTTGGCTAGTTGCCTCAGAGCCAAGTTGGGTTTTGATTTGTTCGACAAGTGCTTTGCCCGCGGCAGCGTCGGCGGCCAGATCGCGTGCAGGATAAAACTCGATTTCGGCCGATTCTGTGGCGGCTTGGAGTGTCGTGATTTCCAAGGTATTGGCATCGATTGCCCGCCAGGTTAGTTCCATCGGACGGAGTAACTCGTCGAGCATTGTGGCCAGCGGTTTATGATCGGCAACGACGGAACAGTGACTTTCGATCGATGTTTCGGCGTCGGCTAGTGCCGCGTGATTAACCAGAATGGTCGCTTTTGTGGCGCGACGCAACCAATCGAGCACACCGGCAAGGGGCTGAGAGGGACCGAAATTAGCTGTGATGGGTTTTTTAAGTAAATCCTGCGCTTGGGTTTCACGCGTCGTAAGCAAGAACTTTGCCGGATCGTGGCGACTCTTGGTCGGTAGCCCACGGGCGACGCGCAATTTCTCGCAAAGGACCAGCAGCTTGTAATGGATGGCAGGTGTTTGCTCGACGACAATTTTACCGTTGCCGGCTGCCATGCTTGCCTTGCCACCGTTTTGCTGCCATGAATAGGGCGCGATCGTTTGACGCATCAGTGTCGCCAACTCTCCGAGTGCAGCATCGTTATTCGCAAGATCATCTACACTGTACGACACTTGCCGCAATGATTCTTCTTGAGGTTGTCCGACGACTAAGGTAGCACGCTCAAGGTTATAACCCAAGCCTACGGATTTGAGTGCTGATTCCAACACTTCGGCCACGGTTTTATCTTTCACTTGCACGCTGACTGGCGTGGTTGGCGAACGATTGAATTGCTCCAGCGCATCAAGATCGAGTGAAATAGGGATCGTTGTCAACTCACTCAGTAAGTCAACAAATTGTACGAGTGGCATGTTGCGAACATCGAACGCTTTGATCGGATCGGCGAGCCGCTCTTCGAGGTTTACTTGACGCGGCGGCACACGTTGCATGGTCGGTACGACAGAGGCCTCATCGACGGGAGCTTTTTCGTTTGGCCTCTCCGTCGGCAGCATGGGATCTGTTGTGGCTATTTCACTGGCACCCGGCGGCATCGGTTCGGGAGGCACGTCTTGCGCGGCTGGCGGCGTCATCGGGGGCGATTTGGGCGCTGGTGGTTCCGGTGGAGCTGTTGTTTGACTGGCTGTTCCCAGATCTTGTGGTTGTGGTTCAGCAGCGTTCGGCTTTTCCACAGGGGATTTAGCAGTGACAAGAGCGTTGTCGTTTGTGGCGGAGTTTGTTGGCGTTGAATACGTCACCGCGGCATTGGTATTAGCAGACGGCGTGGATTCGATGGTAGGTTCGATCGGCTCTGGTGTTGTTGCGTCGGGCAGAATCTGAGCGGGTGGTGTGACTGCAACATTTTCAGGTTCAACTTCAGAGGATTGGAGTAGCAGGCGCAAGATGAAGATCACAACACCGAGTGCGACCGTGGCTGCCACTCCTGGTAAGAACCATCGCGGCCAACTATCTGTCGGCACCTTGACTTGTGGAGCAACTTCAGCGGTTGGCACTGCAGCCTGCGGCGGAAGAACTGTGGCTACAGCGATGACCGGTGACTCCAGCGGCTCAGGAGTTGAAATCGTGGAAGGCTTCTCCAAGGACGTCGGTGGAGTGCGACTGCGGCTGCCGACTCCTTTCGGCAAAACTTCGCCCACCGGAGTTGCGCTGGGTGGAGGATCTTTCCATACCGGCGCTTTGATCGGTGCTTGCAAGACGCTTGCGACAGTTGCCGCGATGCCAAGGACGGCTCCTTCGCGGTTCCGCAGTAGCATGACTCGGAA
>CAZIGP010000194.1:0-1872 GCA_964538425.1 uncultured Pirellulales bacterium
CAAATTCAGCTCGTTGGCAAGACAAGTATAGTTTTTTGGGTGACCGACGGATGGTGCTGGTTACCGGTCATCGACGAGAAAATTTCGGCTCAGGCTTTGAAAACATTTGTCTAGCATTGGCTGCGTTGGCAGCAAAGTTCTCGGATGTCGTTTTCGTTTATCCTGTTCACTTAAACCCAAATGTTCGGGAGCCTGTGCAACGCCTACTGGGCGATGTGGCGAATGTGTATCTTGTTGAACCAGCGCCGTATCCCGAATTCGTTTGGCTAATGGACCGTTCCACTGTTATTCTTAGCGACTCCGGTGGTGTACAAGAGGAAGCTCCATCATTGCGAAAACCAGTGCTTGTCATGCGAGATACAACCGAACGGCCAGAAGCCGTAGAAGCCGGTGCCGTGGAATTAGTAGGTACCTGCCAGCAGAAAATCGTTGATTCCGTTTCCCTGCTCTTAAGTGATTCACACGAATATTCCAAGCGTCAAATTAATCAAAATCCTTACGGCGATGGTCGCGCGGCGCAGCGGATTGTTGATTTAATGCTTGAGCAAGGGTGGCACACATGAAATCTGAACAAGACAAACCCGCAAGCCCACCCATATTGCCTGCAGCAACCTCGGTATGCGTAATGGGGTTAGGGTACATCGGCTTGCCTACCGCTAGCATTCTTGCGAATTCGGGTTTTAAGGTGTTGGGCGTCGATGTTCGGCCAGAAGTTGTTGAAACAATCAATCAAGGCCGCATTCATATCGAAGAACCGGATTTGGATATTCTCGTACGCTCTGCAGTTAACAGCGGTCAATTAAAAGCCTCGGTTCAACCTGCAATGGCCGATGTGTTCATTATCTGCGTTCCTACACCCATTTGCGCAGATCGCTCGCCTGATGTTTCTTATGTAGAACGAGATGCAAAAGCAATTCGCCCACACGTGCGGCGTGGTAACTTAATTGTCCTTGAATCGACCAGTCCACCACGAACAACTCAAAATATCGTGGTACCTCAAGCAATTCCGCCGGATCTAAAAGTCGGCCAAGACGTATTTGTGGCTCACTGCCCCGAACGTGTATTGCCAGGACGCATTTTGCTGGAAGCAGTGCAAAACGATCGAATTATCGGTGGGATGACGCCTGCTTGCGCTGCCCGTGCACGACAATTTTATGAGACCTTTGTCCAAGGCGGCATCTTTACCACCAGTGCTTTGGTGGCAGAAGTGACTAAGTTGGTTGAAAACTCTTATCGCGATGTAAATATCGCTTTTGCTAACGAGCTTTCGATGTTTGCGGACGGCCTAGGCATCGATCCCTTAGAAGTCATCTCTCTCGCTAATCACCATCCACGTGTCAACATATTGCAGCCAGGACCAGGTGTTGGCGGACATTGCATTAGCGTTGACCCGTGGTTTCTCGTTCATACTTCACCAGAACAGACACCCCTGATTCGCACAGCCAGGGAAGTCAACGATAGTAAGCCGCACTATGTCGTAAAACAAATATTGGCACTAGCCAAAAAACTTCCTGAGCCAACCATCGGCTGCCTCGGACTTACCTACAAAGCCGATGTCGATGATTTGCGAGAAAGCCCTTCGATTGAAATTGTTCGCGAGCTGCGCAAATCCGTGGGCGGACATGTCATGGCATGCGATCCACACATCACAACAGATCATTTCGATGAGTTTCCATTGTTTACTCTCGAAGAAGTCATTGCTCGGTGTCAAGTTTTAGTGCTGCTAACTGACCACAAGCAGTTCAAAGAAGTACCGCGAGAAGTTTTAGAAAAAAAAATCATTGTCGATACTCGTGGCGCATGGCGTTAACCACTCTGGTGGATCATATTGACCGATGAAACAAATTGTCCAAAATTTTCGATCGGGTGAGC
>CAZIGP010000194.1:1882-7476 GCA_964538425.1 uncultured Pirellulales bacterium
TCAGACACTTAATGTGCCATGCCCTCGCGTTGTACCAGGACATGTTTTGATTCAATCGCGATGTAGCTTGATCTCCGCGGGCACGGAACGAATGCTAGTGGAATTCGGCCGCGCAGGCTTGGTAGCAAAAGCCAAGCAGCAGCCAGAAAAAGTTCGCCAAGTGCTGGATAAAATCAAGACCGATGGATTAATTCCCACTTTGGAAGCCGTGTTCTCAAAACTCGACGAACCTATGCCGTTAGGTTATTGCAATGCTGGTATCGCTTTTGAAGTAGGCTCCGATGTGAAGCGATTTACTATAGGGGATCGAATTGTCAGCAGCGGCCCTCATGCAGAAATAGTCCATCAGCCAGAAAATCTGTGCGCGAAAATCCCCGACGCTGTTAGTGACGAACAGGCTCCGTTTGCCGTCCTCGGCGCCATCGGATTGCAAGGCATCCGCTTGCTACAACCAGCCATCGGCGAAAGCGTGGCCGTGTTTGGATTAGGTTTGATTGGTCTGATCGCCGTGCAAATACTAGCTAACTCGGGAATTCGTGTGCTGGGAATCGACTTTGATCGCCGTCGACTCGACCTTGCTCGCCAATTCGGTGCCGACGTAGTCGATCTTTCGGTCAACGTCGATCCTGTTGCTGCCGCGGAAAAATTCTCCGATGGCCACGGATTAGATGGCGTGCTCATTACCGCCTCGGCTAAGGATGATAAAATTGTTAGCCAGTCGGCCCAAATGTGCAGAAAACGCGGCCGAATTGTGCTTGTTGGTGCCGTAAATCTTGCACTCAACCGCGACGACTTTTACAAGAAGGAACTAAGTTTTCAGGTTTCGTGCTCGTATGGTCCGGGCCGATATGATCCGGTTTATGAAGACCAAGGCATCGATTATCCTTATTCGTATGTGCGTTGGACCGAGCAACGAAATATCGAAGCTGTGTTGCATATGTTGGCAACCGGCCGACTCGATGTCTTGCCGCTGATTACCAGCCGTTTGTCGAGCGATGTCGCGGCCGAGGCGTACGATCTGCTTGTCAACGATCGCAGCCAATTGGGAATCGTGCTCGAGTATCCTCAAAGCGAACCACCATGCCAGCGTGTTGTTACGGTCGATCAACCGGCGGCTGCATCAAAAGTCTCTAAACCAACTAGTACGGTTTGTATAGGCATTCTTGGCGCAGGCAATTTTGCCAGCCGTGTATTGTTGCCTGCTTTCGCAAAAACGTCTGCAGAACTACGGGCTATTTGCAGTTCCGGCGGAGTGAGCGCCGCGCATGCCGCACGGAAGTTTAAAATCCCTGTTTGTACTACCGATCCCAAAGTTATTTTAGACGACCCAGACATCAACACGGTGGTCATCGCCACACGGCATGATTCTCACTCTCGATTAGCTGCCGCAGCCTTGCGGGCCGGTAAGCATGTGTTTGTTGAAAAGCCGCTGGCCATCGACCAACAAGGCTTAAACGAAGTAAAAGAAGCTTATGAGCAATCGACCGGGTTGCAATTGATAGTTGGCTTTAATCGTCGTTTTTCGCCACATGGAATAAAAATGCGAGAGTTGTTGGTCAGTCGTAGTGGCCCAGCCGCTGTTTCGATTTTGGTAAACGCTGGAGCGATTCCTGCTGATCATTGGATTCAAGATCCCAAAATTGGCGGCGGCAGACTCATCGGCGAAGGCTGTCATTGGATTGATTTCATGGTGTTTCTGCTGGGAGAATCGATCACCTCGATCTCTGCAGGAAGGGTGGAAAACAATGCTAGCGGAAAACCCGCCGACTCCTTCACCGTAACATTGAACTTCGCTGATGGCTCGTTGGGAACGCTCCACTACTTTGCCGACGGCCACCGCTCGTTTCCCAAAGAACGGGTTACCGTATTTTGCGACGGGCGAGTATTAGAACTCGACAACTTTCGCCGCCTTACAGGTTTTGGCTGGCCAAATTTTCGACAACACCGCCTTTGGTTCGGCCAAGATAAAGGACACCGCGCTGAAGTGGCAGCTTTCGTTCAATCAGTTCGGCAAGGTGGTAGTTTATTGATCGAAAAGCGGTGTTTGCTTGAAATAACAGCTGCTGCTTTAAAAGCTGCCAACGAAATCGATCACGGGTAACTACCTCCACATTGAATTGTAGCCAGCTTAATGATGCAACACAGCGAAGAACAAAACGCTGATTTAATTCCAATTTTGCAGCCCATCGTTCAGAGGCTCGCAGATGAAGGCTTGGCGGGTTCCACAGAACAAACACCTGAAAAGCTAGTAGTCAGCCGCCGAAGAACTACAATCATCAACTTGTCGTTTCAATACGGATCGCTCATCTTAACTTTGGTACATGGGATTTTAATGGTCCCCTTGTATCTACACTTTATTGATGAAGGACTTTATGGCGCATGGCTGGCTTCTGGTAACGTGCTGTACTTGGCAGCAACAGCTCAAGGAGGAGTTACATATCTGCTAGCACAGCGAAGCGCGCAATTATTTGGCGAACGAGCAATTTCATCTTTAGGTGAAACAATTGGTTCCGGCCTCTTGCTACTTGCAATGCTAAGCTCGGTCGTCTCAATAATTATTCTTTGTTTAATTCCTTTTATTCCAACATGGTTTCAAGTCGAAGGGCCACAACGAGCACAGTTAATCACATGTTTGCTAATCATGATTCCCAGCGTTTGGCTTCGACTACAAATCATGGGATTAATCGCAATTGAACAAGGATTGCAACGTCCCTTCGGTGTAGGCACAGTAACGATTGTCGCGGGAATTTTGCATTTGGCAGCGACGATTGCCCTGCTGATATTGGGTTTCGGCTTATTGTCAATTCCATTGGCCATTCTGCTCCGGGAAGTGATCTGCGTAGTTCCGCTTTTGTGGCTCATGGTTCGGTCGAAGCAAGAATTGCAGCTTCCCATTCGATTTAGTACGAAAGCACTAACATCTCTCAGCCGGCTAAGCGTTTGGACTTTTTTAACCTTCCTAAATGATGCACTCGCCAACGGCACCACATTACTACTGGTGGGCCTGATTCTCGGCAAGGAAAAAGTTCCCTTAGTTACGGTTTCGCGCGCTGCCTGGGAGATTTTAACTTTAGTTTTGCGGCGTTTCGTCGAAAGCGTTCAACCAAGCCTGGCACATTTGCGCGGCGAAGCAACACGAGAACTCATCGCTGGTATCGCCAAGCAAGCCCTGCTAATTGTCATAGCCGGACTGGGAATCGGCGTAGCCGGCATAATAGCACTCAACGCCCCATTCGTCGCTCTGTGGGTTAATCAGCATTTGTACGCCGGCGACACATTTAACTACCTCTATGCCTTCGCCGTTATTTGTGACGTTGTCGCCACCACCATCTGCCAACTCTCCCTCTCTTTAGGAAAAATCAGAAATTCTTCGATCGCGCAAACAACCATATTGGTGTCACGTGTCGTCTTGCTAGCCGCGTTACTGCCATTGACAGGTATGCTAGCCGTGCCAACCAGTATGATTTTGGCTGTACTGATAGGTATCGTCCCACTGCTGCAATTGTGGCAAGCCAGCGCCGATTGGGAATATTCGCTTCTTATCAACGCCATCCGGCCTGTGGGAGTACCGGTTGCGGGTATATTGATTGGCCACCTCGGCCACAAGTTCTTGCAACCGAAAAGCTGGCCAGAATTGTTTGTCGATGCAACCGCGATTACTATCATCGCGTGCACAACGATCTTGGCACTAGCCCCCTCGTTGATTGTTACCATACGCCAAACAATCCACGGAGCGGGTTTATTTCGACAAACAAAAAAAGTGTGCAGATAGGTATCAGCCGGTATACAAGGCGCTGTTTTACCTAAGTAACTAACAGAATTACACCGTTATTCACGAGTAGGCTTAAAGAACATAGCCGTATCAGTTATGCCGTTTGACGTCCAATATCGCCGCCAATGTCCAATTATACTTAAGAATTCAGCCCATTCTTGCGTCCGTGCACCATTTTGAAGCCGCTGTGAAGCGGGTGCCAGCGATTCGCAGGGTAAATACCAATTAACATTATCCACTACCAATAATCCTCCAGGCCGAATTTTCGGAACAATCTTAAGAGCACAATGATCACGAACTATTCCATCAATGAGGGCAAAATCGATCGAGCTATCGGCAAATTCGTCGGCCGGAGCAAGGTAAGATCGCAGCTCTTCATGCGTCGGATGATCGGGATTGGCCATAGGAGAAAAGCAATAATCAACGTTTCTCCGATTTTCCTTATTCAATCTCTCTTGGATTTTGTCAAACCAACCTTTGTGGTGCTCTACACTCGTAAGACGAAGCAGACGTTTGGAAAACCAAACCGTGCTGCGGCCCGATCCCCATTCAATTCCCACGTCGGAATCAGGCCGCAGGTAGCCGTCCAGAAACGACACTGCAGTATGAGTCAGCCAAGGATTTGCTGGATACCTTCGTTCGTCGAGGATAAGACGTATACGATTTATAATATACCGCGGCGTCCAGTGTCGAAATGATCGCATTTTTACAAATGTCAAACAGATGGTTGAAATAGCATTAAATTGTTCTGTGATAATGATTAAGTTAGATTGTGATGTCAAGTAAGTATCGACTTTACTAGAGAGCGATTATTTTTTCCCGAAAGGAAACATTTCCTTAGGTTCCGCAAGGCCTAATGAGCCAGAGATGAGCGTTTTGTAGCCCCATGTGCTTCTGTCGCTCTACTAAGTTCGCAGTATCCGCCACCTATTGAAAATGCTGTTGGTCTTGAAGACATCTATGTATTGCAGGGGTTTAGTATGTGTGTTAACAAAAATCGAGCGATTGCTTTGCCTTCCACAACCGAAATTCCTCAGACAAATATAAAGCCTATTATTGCCTGGATTTCAAACTCGCTAACGCCCTATCGCTTGCATCTCTTCGACCGCATCTTGCGAGAAATGCCAGATATTTCACTTATTACAGGCTTCACACATGGTGTTGGCAGTTTCCCCTGGAAGCAAGAATATCCTGCCAGAATCAATGCGCGTAGCTTTCATCAAGGAGAGCCTATTCCAATAACATACACTCCGCGATACCTGTGGAGAGATTGGCGGAAGGGACGCGATATGATTAAGTGGTTAAATCGCACCAATGCTCGCGCTGTAATTCTCCTCGGCTATAGTGACCCAGGGCTATGTCGAATTATGCGTTGGTGCGTCCGTTACCACATTCCGTATTTCATTGCTGCAGATAGCAATATTCTGGGCGACACAATTCGAGGCTGGAAAGCTTTTCTTAAACCAAAGTTACTGCGGCCTATTGTAAAGCATGCAACGGGTATTTTGGTGTTCGGACAGGCTGGGATCGAATATTACAAACGGTACGGAGCAAGAGAGAATCAACTTTTTGTCGTGCCTTGCGAACCCGACACAAGTGTGTTTCAGCACCCTCGAGCAGATGCGGTAGAACATGCACGATCCACTTTTAATTTAGCCGCTTCAAGACAGCGAATCGTGTTTTGCGGGCGACTTGTTGAATGCAAGCGAGTTGACCTACTGCTCGATGCATTTAGTAGAATCGCCGGTAGTCGTCCGGACTGGGATTTAATGATCATTGGCGACGGCCCGCTTCGCAAGTCATTAGAGAATCGTATTCCAAT
>CAZIGP010000195.1:0-7474 GCA_964538425.1 uncultured Pirellulales bacterium
GGCGGATGCGGTCGGCGGTGATCCATTCATCCCACGAGTCGTCGAAGTTTACGTAATGGATGCGGAACTGTTTTGCGTCGTCCGTTTCGTTTTCGGCGGTGTCGATGATTTTGGCTTTGTACCATTTGCCCTCGTACTCGACTTCGATCCGCTGGCCGACGCCGGGTTTTGCGGTTTCTTCGACGCGGGCTAAATGGGCCGCGCGCGGGAATGAGTTGGGCGCGGCAAACATGGCTTTTTGTCCGTCGACGAACGCCAATTCAAGTTCGCTGTAGCGAGCCAGCTCGTCAAGCTCGATCAGTTGATCGGCATTGAGATCGACTTCGGGTTGCCCACGCAGGCCGGCCAAGACACTGTCGCTGAAGGTCCAATTTCCGGTGGAGGAGTTGTGCGAATAGGAGGAAGTGAGGGCGGCATATCTGATTTTAGAATCGCGGCGCTTCAAGGCTTCATCGTAGAGAGCGCCTGAGTGGCAGCAGTCGGCCATCAGCAGCACGCGATTTCCTTGGAAGCGCTGTTCGATGGTGGAGAAGATGCCGGCGACGTTCCAGGCGCTTTCGGTCTGCTTGCCGGCATCGTAACTGGCGAACCAAATTTGGCCGGTATCATCATCTCGGTAGCCGTGTCCGCAAAAGTAAAAGATCAGTAGATCTCCTTTTTCTGTTTCTTCGAGCAGCTTGTGAAAGGCTTTGTTGATTTGGTGCGTGGTCGCTTGGGCGTCGCATAAATAAACGATGCGGTCGTCGGGCACGCCGGCATCGCGGAAGTGTTCGACGAGTTGCTGGTCGCGGCGATCTTTCATGCAATCGGGGAACGGGGACCAGAATTCGGGATACTGCCACTGGAGCAGCCCAACGACGAAGACGCTGGTATGCTCGGGATTCCAATCGAGCTTGGTTTCGGCATGAGCCGGTTGGGCCAGGGCCAACGCAAAAGTGATCAGCGCGACGATGAGCCGCCAAGAACGATACATAGCGAATGTTTCAGATGGACCGAATTCATGAACTCCCGATTCAGAACTCTAGCATGGATTGGTGGCCGGAGCGAGATTAGCGGCAAGAGGCCGGCTGCAGGAAGCAAAAAATGCGGAAGGAAAGGATGGTGGGAGAAAGGGAGAGAACCGAGTCCGCGGACGATGAGCGGGTATTTGATGCGGACGTTCAGTTTTTCTGAATTTTAAACCGCTCGATGATGTGACAGCAGTCTTTAAAAACCGGAGCAAATTCTCAAATTGCTCCGAATTTTAGTTTCATGTTTGCAGCATTTCATTCTCGGTAGGAGGCAGCAAAAAACAGAATCGAACCAATGCACGGCGCCGTAGCCGTGCACGATTCCTTTTGACTAGTTTTGAAAAGAATTGGATCGTCAACTTCTCATTCAACTACCAGCCGTAGTAATAAGGAGCGGTGGGATAGCCGCTGTAGTACCGTGGATAACCCCAAGCCGGCGCCATGGGATAGGAGTAGTAATAATTCTGGTACGGACGATAAATGTAGCCAGGATTCTGGTAGTAACCGCCCCAGTACATACTTCGTGGTGCGTACCCATAAGGCCGGCCATAAAAGGCGCGGTATCGCTGGGCGGAAGCTGGCGTCGTCGTCAGCAGAATTGTTCCCAGCAAAATACCGATTAACATGAGACGTTTCATTGTGGACTCCTAGAAAAAACTTCCGCGAGGTTGGTCTAGCGATTTGCTTTCAAACAACCCCGCGGAAGCCGATGGAAAGTTAGCGATCTTCGTCACGATCGGAGGTGTAATTTTCACGTTGTGCTTGGCGCAAGCGAGGCCGGCTGGTGCTGCGGTCGTAATCCCGATCCTCCTGTCGCCACTGATCGTTCCGGGAACGGCTTTGAGTTTGGTTGTACCCTTGCTGGTTGGTCAATTCCTGCTGAGAAGCCAAACGAGGGCGCACGGTGCGCTCTTCACCGTTTCGGTAAATGGTCAACCTTACTCGTTCGCCAGGTTGATAGTCGCGGAGTTCTTCGATCAGATCGTCTTGATCATCGATGTCTTCTCCGTCGAGGGATAGAATTTCGTCGCCGCGACGAACGCCGGCTCGCTCTGCGGGGCTGCCTGACCAGACACGCCGCACCATGACGGAGCCGCTTTGATCGTCTAAGTCGACACCAAGTAAACCATGACTTCGCTCGGAAAATTGCCGACTGTCCGAACCATATTGCCGGCGCTGGTTGTTCCAATCATCTTCGCGACCATAGTTATTCTGGCGCGCATCCAGGCCTCGCTGTTGCCGGCGCTGGATCGTCTGTCCACGGTCGTAGCCGCGCCACGTATTGTCGTCGTTTTGACCATATTGATCAGATTGCTGACGATATTCTTGCTGACCAGATTCGTTTTGCCGACGACGAGCACCGTCGTTGCGGCTGGTTTCGTTGTACTGGTTGGACTGATCGCCGCTGGAATAATCGTACTGGCTTTGGCGACGCTGCGACGATTCTCTGGCCGGACGGCGAGATTGCTGCCAATGTTCGTCGCTTTCGTCACCATAAAGTTCTTCATGCGATGCGAATCGAACATCTAAGGTCTTTTCCTCCCCGTCGCGATTGATGATGATTTTCGCTTTTTGTCCCGGCTCTACGCGATTGACGAAGCGGATGAAGTCGCGATACGACTGCATTTGCTTATCGTCGATCTTCGTAATTCGGTCGCCGGCACGAAGCCCGGCTCGGTCGGCAGGACTGCCGGACAGCAAATCACGCACGCGCACCCCTCGACCGGTTTGCTCTCCGAGCATGACGCCCAAAGCGGCGTGTTCCATGCCGCGGTATTCGGTTTCTTCATCGTCGCTGGATTCTTGACTGCTGCTGTGTTCTGAACTCTTTTCGCTTTGAGATTGCTCGCGGCGGTTGTCATTCTGCTGGGCCCATGAAACAGAGACTAGCCCAAATGTGGCTAGCAACGTGCTAGCTAAGAACTTTAAGGGGGCACTTTTCATCGCATTACTCCTTCGCAAATTGTGTAGAGTGGAGATGAGAGCCTAGACGCGCTCCAGCAAACACAATGCCGGAAGATGTCTGTCGAAAAACTGCGACAAGACGAGCGCAGCTTTGATCGTTTGCTGTTCGCGATCTAACCTCTTTGACTGCTTTTCTGCCAAACTAAGTGGACGGCCAGTCCATCTTTATGGGCAGTCGCGAAGCATGATCGTCAAAGAATGGAAGACTGAAGGCATCCAACGATGGCGGCGCCATTGATGCCTAATAGGGAGAGTCGCGTGTGATGAATGAAGTCACGCGGCTGGTGAGCGCTACGGCAAAGGAATAACTTTGCTTTCAGAACTTTAAGGTACACTTTGAAATTGGGTGAAGGGCGTAAGCAAATGGAAGACGCTTTCCACGCCCTTCGCTGGAAAGTGCGACAACTTAGCTCTCCGTCTGTGGCACCACCGGCACAAGGCCGGTGGGGGCCCATCCGACCCAATGATTTGTCCGCTAGCAATTGCATCATGTTGAAAAGCTCAGAGCGTGCCACTCAGTTGTTGCAGCACTGGCAGAGGGCGCTTGCCAGTGGCACCCAGCACCCTAATGATCGAGCTTGCCGCCTGGAGGGCATTACCCTCGCTGGCGCGTTGGGTTGGTCGACTTTGCGCCGCGTACAGATTCTGTTTCTGGACGTCGGCCAACAGGATGTGGCTTGTCGATGCGCAGCGATTGGCCATCGCGAGAGGAAGGTTCTTGCCGGTTTGTTTCGGCGAGGTGCGAGTCCGATTGCGAATAGGCTTGCTGTGCATCGACCGTTGCGGCAGCCAACGTTTTCCGGTAGCTGCGAACGGATCCGAGCTGACAGAAGCCGATCAGTCGGCCTAATGCGTGGAGGGGCGCTTGCAACGCATTGCTGGCGATGCTGCCTGTCACGGTCAGTGGATGCGTTACTAACCCGGCGATGCGACCGGTTTCGGCCCAGTGGCGCCAGAACAAACGTTCGGCGTGCAAGCCACCGGTGAAGCCAACCGATTGTTGTTCCTCGATTGCTGGCGCGAAAACTTGGCACTGCGAATCGATGCGAATCTGCCAGCCCGCGCTTCGCAAGGTAAGGGCTAGATCGATGTCGGCCAAGTGATCGCCGACTGCGGTGGGAATTACCCCGCCGAAGGCCGCTAATGCTGCTTGGCGAATAAACGCCGCTTGCAGCAGTGGGCCAACAAGTTTTTCGTCAGGTCGGGGAAGGGATTCCCCTCCTACAGCTTTTGGTGCTTGGCGGGCAATGATTCTCGAGCCGCCGCGATGATAACCAACTCCGGCGGCGATTATGTGTGTTCGATCTGTGGCTGCATGAATTGCAGGAGTTACGGCTGCGATGCGAGGGTCGTTGAAATGAATCCGTGCTTTATCCAGCCAGCCATCGGCCACTTCATACCCGCAGGCGAGCGTGTGGATGATCGGTGCGCGCGTGGCGCCAATGCCGAGGTTCAGGCATTGCACTAAGCCTGCGTGGCTTGGTGCTTGCAAGAACTTGACTTCGCCGCTGAGTTGATAGGGATCGTCGTAAGGAACGTTCAGCACCACGACTACTTCGCAGTCGTCGGACCGGCGTTCCAAGACCGAGACCAGCGTGGTCTCGAGACCATCGGTCGTTCCCAACACGGGAATAATACAAGCCAGGCGAGACACGGAAACCTTCCCTGGATTCTTTCGCCGAAAGAGTGTGCCCGCTACCGACGACTGCCCCCCGTTTCGCTGTGGGGTTGCGCCGCCCGCGCAGACGATTCGTTACCACCCGTCCGTTAGTTTCGGCCGATATTTGGCTGCATGTTTACCTAAACCCCACAAAGGCTGTGTGTGCGGCGTTAAAGTTTACCTAAGCGGATGAATTTAGTGTTTTAGCTGTAACGCGGTTGTTAAAATGAGCCGGTTATGCCGGTTGGCTTGGGAGTGGCAGATTGAAGCTTGCGGCGTCTTATGTTTGCGCGGATATTCATCCGCGGCTGATTGGTTTATTGCAGACTCATTACGAATCAAGCATGTCGACCGATTCCTCTACGAACGTGCCAAGCCCTTTCGACGATGAGCCGCAGCATGAGGTTGCTGTCGTGGATTCTTTGAAAGACATGGCGACCAAACCGCGGCTTTCGATTTTGCATTTGATGGTGTGGACGGCTACGTCGGCGGCGATGATGGCAGTGATGCGGTTGCCCCGTGAGACAGCTAGCCAAGTTCCAGCCTTTTTTATTGTGATTCGAATTGCCTACGCGATGTACGGAGGCGTGGTGATCGGCGGAGTTATTATGTGGCTTGCGCGACGTTATCGCGGTGTACCATTTCCGACTGAGCCGGGTGAATGGTTATTAGTTGCTCAGGGCAAATTGGTGCTGTCAATGCTAGGGATTGCGTTGTCTGTTTCCGTATTAGAGCGTGGTAATTATCGCGTTGAATTAGTGATCACGGCACTTTTGCTAGGGGCCATTGCCGTGACAGGAAGCATTCCTGCGTTTTTCTATCGCAAAGACGATCCCTGGCGATGGTTTTTTTGGGCATTCGCTATGTTTTGCATTGTGCCGCTCGTCACTTTTTTATTGGGAATGCTGATTGGATTTGCTGTGGTAGTTGTCTTAGGGATTTTTGCGGTGATGGCTTTCCTTATCGGAATAATGTTGTTCGTTGTCGCCATCAAATCTGATTTAAATCAAGCGGTCGTGCGTGGTTGGGTACATTGGACGGGAGTGTGGTCGCTTGCGTTTCTTGTTACTTTTTACTTTGTGACGATCGTTATTAACGTGATTAATTAATGTGACGCATCCGCGTGATATCATGCCTTCTCCGCTCCCCAGAGTTTTACTAGTTCTACGAGTGTGCGTGCGGCTTGTTCCATTTCTTCGAGGCAGGTCCATTCGAGTGGCGAGTGTGGATTGTGTTCGCCGGTGGAGAGGTTGGGGGTTGGGAGGCCGAGTTCGGTGAAGCGCGAGCCATCGGTGCCGCCGCGGATGATGGTGAGTTTGGGCGCATGACCGGTTTTGGCGACGGCTTGTTTGGCGAGTTCAACGGCGCGCGGTTCTTTGGCGAGGCCTTCGGCGAGGTTGCGATATTGTTCGATGATTTTCACTTCGATCGATGCGCCAGGAAAGGCGGCCATGGAAGCGGCGGCGGCTTGTCGCAAGCGGTCGGCGTGGTCTTTGAGCTTGGGCGTGTCGAAATCGCGGAGCAGAATTCGCAAGGTGGTTTCGGCCACACCGCCGTTGACGACATAAGGATGGAGAAAGCCTTCGCGGCCGGCCGTGGTTTCGGGGGACATTCGTTCGCGCGGGAGGCGTGCGACAAAATCGGCTGCCACGCGCACGGCATTGACGAGCCGGCCTTTACCGATGGATGGGTGAATGTTGACGCCGCGCACGGTAACGATTGCCAAGTCGGCCGAGAAAGTTTCGATGTCGATTTCGCCGGCGCCGAAACCATCGAGCGTGTAGCAAACGGTTGCACCAAGCGTTTTAAGATTGACATGGTCGACACCGTGGCCGATTTCTTCATCGCAGGTGAACAGCACGCGCACGGGGCCGTGAGGAATCGATTGGTCTTCCATGAGATGGGTCGCGAGTTCCATGATGACGGCGACACCTGCTTTGTCGTCGGCACCGAGTAGCGTTGTGCCATCGGTGGTGATGATGGTTTTGCCGACGAGGTTTTTCAGTTCGGGATTATTTTCGACTTTGATGACTCGGCTTTTGTCGCCCGGCAATGTTAAATCGCCACCGGGGTAGCTGCGAATGACCTGCGGCTTGATGTTTGCGCCGCTGGTTTCCGGCGAGGTATCGACATGCGAATTCAAAGCAATTGTCGGGGCGGTGTGTTTTACTGTTGGCGGAACTGTAGCGACGACAATGCCGAATTCATCTTGCTTGGCATCGGTGAGGCCGATGGCTTTGAGTTCTTCCACGAGGATGCGTCCGACTTCTAATTGTCCTGGTGAAGACGGGTAGCAGCCGGCGTCTTCGCGCGCGGTGGAATCGACTTGAACGTAGCGGAGGAAACGGGAGAGGAGACGTTCGGGGTTGATCATGTTTGAAATTTGAGATTTAAGATTTGAAAAACCGCAGAGACACAGAGACGCAGAGAGGAAGAATACTAAAGATACTCACGCAAAGGCGCTAAGGCGCAAAAAGGGATTTAATAAAATGTTTCGTTCGCGAACCCATGCCTAATATGGTCTTTGTGCCTTTGCGTGAAGCTTGTTGTCTTCCTGTGTCTAGAGTGTCGTCGATTAACTTTAGGATACCAAATTTGAAACCCCTCGTCGTCAATCTGCGCTAATTCTGCTACGCTATCTACATGGCATCTTCTAATATTGCGTACTTGGTCTTTGATATTGAATCGGTCGCCGATGGCGATCTTGTTGCACGGCTGCGGTATCCGGGTGAGAAGCTTAAGCCGGCGGCGGCGATACGGAAGTATCGAGATGAATTGCTCACAAAGAGCGAGAGCGATTTTATTCCGTATACGTTTCAAATTCCTATTTCGGTGGCCG
>CAZIGP010000196.1:0-7398 GCA_964538425.1 uncultured Pirellulales bacterium
TCATTGCCGCGCTATTTCGCAGATCATTCCTCTTGTCGGCTTTCACCTTCAAGCCGCCGTCGGTGGCTTGGCCTTGCCTTATTCTTTTTGGCGAAAGTTTGCTGAAATTGAAAATGTTGTGGCAATTAAAATCGCACCTTTTAATCGCTATCAAACATTGGACGTTGTTCGAGCGATCGCTGGGAGTGGTCGTAATGACATCGCGCTCTATACAGGCAATGACGACCACATAATACTCGATTTACTAACCCCATTCGAATTTAGATCGACTGCTGGTCAATTGATCCGCCGACAGTTCGTCGGCGGATTACTTGGCCATTGGGCGGTGTGGGCACACTCGGCTGTTAAATTGTTCCGTCAATGTCGCGAGTTCGCCATAAATGGTGCGCACGTTCCACCAGAATTACTCACCATTGCTAACGCCATTACCGACTGCAATTCGGCTTTTTTTGATGCTGCCAATAATTTCCGTGGTTGCATTCCGGGCATCCACGAAGTACTGCGTCGTCAAGGACTATTGGAAGGTACTTGGTGCTTGGATGAAAATCTTGCGCTGAGTCCGGGCCAGAATGCTGAAATCGACCGCGTCTATGCGGATTATTCGCAACTTTCTGACGATCAATTTGTTGCGAACCATCGAGATATCTGGTTATCAGGATAACTCTTGAGCCGATTACACTGACGATTGGTTAATCGTAATGAGTTTTGCGATTTCCTCTAGCAGCGTTCTCTTCCGTTTTGCAATCGTCTGCTCATCCCAGGGATCGCACACTTTGCGATAAAATCAATAACATGCTGAACCTCGTGTAATGGAAGTTATTACACGAATGGATCCAGTTTCTAAACGCGGGGGAATTGTGATAGGATTTGGCACTCGGCAAGCCAGGCAGGGGATTGAAAATTGCATTATCAGTAACTTAACGAATTTTTCGCCATTGGCGAAGTTTTTCAATCATTTACACTGCATTTACATGAAACATCTAAAACCCTCATTTATTTCATTTATTAACTATTAATGACTCAGCATGATTTGATTGTTATCGGTGGTGGGCCTGGCGGGTACATTGCGGCCATTCGTGCGGCACAGCTTGGTCTGAACACAGCTTGTATAGAAAAAGAATCGAAACTTGGTGGTACATGCTTACGAGTCGGCTGCATCCCTAGCAAAGCGTTGCTCGAATCTAGCGAACGTTATGCTGAAGCAAAGCATAAGCTTGCCGAACATGGCGTGAAGGTTAATGGCGTAGAGCTCGATCTACCCACCATGCTTAGCCGTAAAGAACGCGTGGTCGAAACTTTATGCAAAGGCATCGAAGGGCTTTTTCGCAAACACAAAATCACACATTACACCGGACATGGACGGTTGACGGGGCTTGGCCAAGTATCGGTAACTGCGGCAGATGGTTCGGTGCAGCAACTTGCCGGTCGGCACATCATCATTTCTGCTGGTAGCAAGCCTGCCAACTTGCCGGGCATCGAACTTGATGGCGACCGTGTTGGCACCAGTACCGAAGCACTTTCATACAGTGAAGTGCCTGAGTATCTGATTGTAGTTGGCGGCGGCTACATCGGCATGGAGCTTGGCTCTGTCTGGAATCGGCTTGGCTCAAAAGTTACGGTACTCGAATTCCTTAATCGAATTTTGCCAGGTAGCGATACCGAACTAGCTTCCGAAGCGTTTGAATTATTCAAAAAGCAAGGCATCCAGTTTCGCCTAGGCACGCGAGTGACGAGTGCTAAGTTTGATAAAAAGAAAGGTATTTGCATCGTGCAATGTGCCGATGCCGAACCGATCGAATGCGATCGTGTGCTCGTTGCTGTAGGTCGCACACCCGCTACGCAAGATCTTGGGTTGGATACCGTCGGCATTACGCTCGACAATAAAGGCCGCATTCCAGTCAACGAACACTTTGAAACAACTGCTCGGCACGTTTATGCCATTGGCGATTGCATTCCTGGGCCGATGCTTGCACACAAAGCCGAAGAAGACGGTGTAGCTTGTGTTGAAGGCATTGTCACAGGTTACTCGCATGTGGATTATGATCTGGTGCCGGCCGTGGTGTTTACTCATCCTGAAATTGCATCGGTTGGCAAAACCGAAGACCAACTGACTGCTGAAGGA
Source organism: uncultured Pirellulales bacterium (assembly GCA_964538425.1). Taxonomy (GTDB): domain Bacteria; phylum Planctomycetota; class Planctomycetia; order Pirellulales; family JADZDJ01; genus JADZDJ01. The sequence goes on from CAZIGP010000196.1 coordinate 2,123, forward strand.
ATACCATTCCGCAAAGGCGTATTCCCGTTCCGCGCCAACGGTCGGGCACGCACGTTGGCCGACGTAGACGGCAAAGTCAAAATCCTTGCTCACAAGGAAACCGACCGGGTGCTAGGCATTCATATTCTTGGCCCACGTGCCGGGGACCTCATTGCCGAGGCTGCCGCGGCGATGGCGTTCGGTGCGTCGAGCGAAGATATCGCCCGCACTTGCCATGCGCATCCCACCTTATCCGAAGCAATTAAAGAGGCTGCGCTGGCTGTGGATGGCAGAACGCTCAGTCTGTAGGCATAAAATTTACCTAGTTCGTTAAAGTCAACCAAGAACGCATACGCGTTGCTACTTGCTCCACCGCAAGGAAAAACAAAAAAACTTCACCTTTATTCGGCCGCTATTGATGTTTTGCGGCAACCCGCACCGATCTAATCGCCTTGGGGCACCTCGATATTCTTGGTTCATATGAGGAACGGCTGTGGGTGTCCCCAATCTTTGGTTTGGGCGTGTATGTCTCTGCGCGCTCATCGGTTTTGTATTTGCTTTCATCGCAACTCTTGGCGATCATTCGCTAGTTCGTGCGAACGATCGATTCGATTACTTTTCAAGCTCGGATGCCGAGCAAGCAATAAGTGCAAATGCAAATGATTCGGTTTCAACCGATCCAACAATTGTTGGTGATAGTTCGACAAGTTGTGATTCCTTTGAATCTTGCTGTTGTGAATCGAATTGGCTAGTTTCGGCTGACGCACTTTTTTTAAATCGTAGTGCCGCGGCAGGCTACGGCGTGCTTTACGATGCAACAACGCAACAAGAGCTGCTTAATGCTTCGAGCCTAGGTAATGATACTAACGCTGGCTTTCGACTCATTGCCATGTACCGATTGGCAAGCGATCGCTGGCTGGATGTCGAATATTTTGGTATCGATGGTTGGTCGGACACCGCCAGTTTCGGTCCGGGCAATTTGTTTTTAATCGGCGATCAATCGCGAAGTGGCCCACCGGCAATTACTGCGAATTTTCTGTATGCTTCACGGCTACACACCGTTGAAGCCAATATCCGCGGATCCAATGATGGTTGGATTCAGCCGCTGGTTGGGTTTCGTTGGATTCGGTTGGGCGAAACCTACCATGTCGGTGGGCTTTGGGATGTTGGTCTCGGACCTTCTCCCTACAATCTGAACTATCACACCCAGAACGATTTGTACGGCGGCCAAATCGGCGCCAATGCAATATTGTGGGATCGTGGCGGTCCTTTGAGCATCAATTTATTGGGTAAAGCCGGCGTGTATCTTGGCCATTCTAGCAATACCGCGCAGTTTGATGGCTCACCGTTCGCTTTATTCACCACCCAAACTGAAACCGATCGTTGTTCATTTTTCGGCGAATTGGGACTGAACGCTACCTGGCGATTCAATTCGACTTGGGCAGTTCGCGGCGGCTATCAAGTGTATTGGCTCGAAGGTGTGGCGATTGCACCCAATCAAGTGCTTTCAACTGATCTGGCCACCCAGACTGGCGGCATCAACGCCGGCGGCAGCATGTTCCTCCATGGAGCGCACGTGGGCATTGAAGCCAATTGGTAGAGCTTGATGTAATCTAAATCTACTATTTTGGATAGAGTGTTTGCTTAATTACGCACCTATCTGCAACTGCGGGTGCATGCTATACTTATATTGTCGATCCTTTCGGTTTGTTTCCATTGGATCTCCGCCAGATCCAATGGCTGTCTTTTGAACGCTTGTGCGTTCTCTCCACACGGGTCCGGCTCTCTGCTAAGGACTTTGAATGAGTTTTGAAAAGTTGGGGCTCGCTGAGCCCATTCTTCGCGCGATTGCTACTGACGGTTATACCCACCCTACCCCCATCCAATCGCTTTCGATTCCGCACGTGTTAGCTGGCCGCGATTTGCTGGGATGTGCTCAGACCGGCACCGGCAAAACGGCTGCGTTCGCTTTGCCCATTTTGCATAAGATGCATCAGACGCCCCGTCGATCGGAACCACGCTGCCCACAAGTATTGGTGCTTTCACCGACGCGCGAATTGACTGCTCAGATCGGTCAAAGCTTTGCCGGCTACGGTCGTCATCTTCATCTTCGCCAAGCGGTGATTTTTGGCGGCGTTGGCTTCACGCCGCAAGCAAAGGCTCTCGCTCGTGGAGTGCATATTGTGATTGCCACACCTGGCCGTTTGTTGGATTTGATGAATCAAGGCTGCCTGCGGCTCGATCAACTGCACACCTTTGTGCTCGACGAAGCTGACCGTATGCTCGACATGGGTTTCTTGCCCGATTTAAAACGAATCATTGCCAAGCTGCCTAGCAATCGCCAATCGCTGTTCTTTTCGGCGACGATGCCACCCAACATTGCCAGCTTGGCTGCGGAACTATTGAAAAATCCAGCCCAGGTAAAAGTCGCGCCACCTTCAACCGTAGCCGCCAAAATCGAGCAGCGCGTGTTGATGGTTGATCGCTCGAAAAAGCAAGCGTTGCTACAGCAATTGTTACGCGGCGAAAATTATGATCGGGTGTTGATTTTCACTCGCACCAAGCATGGCGCCGATAAGGTGGCCACCTGTTTGACTCGAGAAGGAATCACGGCGAGCGCTATTCATGGTAATAAATCGCAATCGGCACGTGAACGAACGCTCGATCGATTCCGCAAGGGTAAACTACGTGTGCTTGTCGCCACCGATTTGGCCTCGCGCGGCATCGATGTCGAAGGCGTCAGCCACGTCATCAATTTCGATATTCCTGTCGAGCCGGAATCGTACGTGCATCGCATCGGCCGTACAGGCCGAGCAGGCGCTACAGGTGTAGCGCTGTCATTCTGTGACACTGCCGAGCGTTCTGCTTGGCGAGCCATTGAAAGACTGGTTCGTCAGGCGATCGAAGTTGAGAAAGTCCATCCGTTTCCTGCGAGCGATTCTCAACCTACGCCGGCTCGAAAATGGCCGAACCATCGTCGGCCAGCACAAGCTCAGCACAACCATCGGCGGCGCGGTTCAAAATCGAAACGACGATTCGACCAACGTGCGGCATACGCTCACAGTTAGCAAACTACAGCGACGACACTGACGCGTACCGCGTCAAAATGCTTAATAATCCTAGCTGGGTTTTTGCGAATCCCAGCTAGGGTTTACATTTCGATGATCTCCACTACGAGATAAATTGGCACCGACGCGACTTGGTAACTGATTGAAGTCTACCGTGAATTACTCAACTTCCGGTTTCTGCAATTTGGCGGTCTTTCGTCCCCAAATCGTCATCGGGTAAATGCGTTCTCGAGGCTGGGGTGATAGGAAAAGGCCTGCTATCAAGCTGATAATGTAGCCAAATATTATTGTCGGCACGCATCCAATTACTGCGTACCACATAAATGAAACTTCGTGCCACAATAATAAAATGGTGGCGAATCCACAAAGCGAGCCAAGAATCGCGCCCACGGAATTTGCACGCATGAAGAACATTCCCAACAAAAACATGCCTAGCAATGGGCCACTGAAAAAGCTGATGATTTTAAAGGCCGCTTCAACGACAGAACCCATTTGGGCAAAGTAAACTCCAATGGCTGACACTGTCACAAAAACTCCCCAGACGAGAGTAACCCAGCGGGCATTTTCTAACGTCAAATCTTTTGAGTTTGATTGAAACCGTCGGATTCGCTGAATAAAGTCAACGCATGTCACCGTACTCAAAGAGTTCAATCCAGAAGAGAAAACGGACATGGTGGCAGCAAATAGTCCTGCAAATACCAACCCTCCTAAACCTGATGGTAATACATTGCAAATAAAGTGCGGCATCACCATGTTTTTGTCGTTCGTGTTCTCAACGAGCTTGTTCAACGACGATAATAATTCTGCGTTCTCTGGCGCATGATAGTAAGCAAAAAATCCCAGTCCTAGAAAATAGAGCAGCACCATCACGGGGATGGTCAAAAAAGCCGAGAACATGAGCGACCTTGTCATCATTTTGCCGGAGCCTGCCGCAATGTAGCGCTGGACCAAAACCTGATCGCTTCCATAGGCGGCAACATTTGTCGCTAGAGTTCCCCAGACGACTGCCCAAACAGTCATCTCGGTCCAAAATTTAGCGGTGAAGAATTCGCTGTTCCAATCGAACATTCTGGTCAAACCAGCCTGCTCACTAACTTGCCAAATATGTGGGACATTACCATCAAATTTCCATAACACCACTCCCAGCATGGCAAAGATGCCGCCGACCAACACAAAGAATTGCATCACGTCCGTCCAGAGCACGGCTTTCATTCCGCCAAAAACGGTGTAGAGCGTTGTAATTCCGCCAATCACCGTCACACAAAGCCATACGTCCCAGTCAACAATCTGTTGCAAGGCGAGTGCCACCGTAAAAATTGCGATCGCAATGTGCAAGGCGCGCTGTAAAGAAAATAAGGCTGAGGCAAACAATCTGCAACTCAGACCAAAACGGTGTTCGAGATATTCATAAATCGTGTATACCTGCAACCGAGCAAGAAATGGAATGAAGAGTACCGCCACCACCCAAGCCACAAGCGGCACCATAAAAGTGCCCATTGGAAAACGGAGATCGTTGTAATAAACATAAGACGGCGAGCCCATATACGAAATGGCTGACATATCGCAAGCCAAGACCGAAATTCCCACCGCCCACCAAGGCGCCGCTCGCTCGGCGAGAAAATACTCAGCAATATTTTTTTGTTTCCTGGCAAAAGAAAGCCCTAGTGCGATCGTCGCGATCATGTACACCGCGATAACGATATAGCCGCCGACTCCAATACCGCCCATCAAGGACCTTCCTTTCGTGATTTGGCGTAGCGCCGAATTAGAAGCAAAGCAAATTTAGTGGTTATCGATTGGCGTGGCGGAAACATTGCTTTGTAAGCCGCCCTGCCGACGGTATTAAAATTGTTACTACCACTTAGTTAAGCCAAAATTGAATTCCCATTCTTACAATGCTTCGCTCAATTCGCAAATCCTTTAATTGCAATTTATCCATGTTTTTTTAATGGTACTTTTTGAGGAACTGCTCAGAACCTCGATCTTTTGACTTGTCGATACAACCTGCTTTTTGGTTTCTGGCTGGGTGCCTATTCCGGATTGTAAAATCAACAGGTTCGCTCCCGCCTTGCTTTGCCCGCAGAATTGCCGGTCGTTCTTCATAAGAGCCGCTGCTTTTTCGCCTCTTCTCTGAGTTTCCGATTAGATACAGGGTCCGATTCGACACAGAGTTAATGTCTAGTGGCCTCATGGTCTGGATACAAAGAGGGAATCGGGGAATGGAAAGTG
>CAZIGP010000197.1:0-7395 GCA_964538425.1 uncultured Pirellulales bacterium
GTGGCAAACCAAATCAACTTCTTAACCCTTGACATTTAACACAGTCGCTTCGTGGGACATCACCATTATCAAAGCTTATAAATGGATATGCCGAACTTCATCATTCATTCCGCACTTGATGCTTACCCTCTCCGCGTCTCTGCGTCTCCGCGGTTCAATCATTTCCTGCATTCCCCATTCCACACTCCCCACTTACTGCCTCCATTTAAAAATTCTCCTTGACTTTCAATTCCCACTTGATATGATCTAACGTACAGTAGTTGTAATTAACGGTATTCAGCACAGCCGGCTCGCCAAAACCAGCCGGTATGAACATGAAGCCCGCAGCCGGACGCCCCCGGCCCGCGGGCTTTTTTCGTTTGTAGAGCTAACCGCTAATTGCTAATCGCTAATCGCTATCCCTTACCCCCAGGAGTCAGTCATGAAACCCACCCTCACGTCAGCCCAGAAAAAAGAAGTCTGTAAAGCAGTTGCCCAAGGTGCCACTTGGGACATCGCAGCAGCCGTCGCCGGTTGTACCTCGGAGACGATTAATACGACGATTGATCAAGACCTCGACTTCGACCTCCGTCTTCAGCAGGTCGAAAACAAGGTGCTGGAACGCAACTTTAAAATCTTCAAGCGATTGGCCAAACAGCCGGGCAATCGTCGTGCCGCTGCGGAGTTCAAAAAATTCCGTAAGCAGATCGCCGACAAATTCAATACACCAATCGGAGATGTGGTTCTAAGGCTCGCTCGACTGGAAGAACATGTCAACGCGACGATTACCGACAAGCAGGTTCAAAGGATGGTCGTTGGCGGATTGCGAAAGATCGTCCGCCAACTGCCCCCTCCGAACGCTCCTCAACCATCCGAATCGCGAACCGACAAAAAATCGCCGAAGCCGCCGAGAAACATGGAATAAACATCCGCAGCGTGAATCGTCGCGAGGAACATCTACAGGAAGTCGACCAAGCGACGATTCACGTTTTTCTCAAATAAAAATTTATTTTCATTCCCGTTTCATTTTCAGTTTTTTTCAAAAAATGCCCACAAAACCCGCACTCGATATGAACCGGCAAAACGACATCTGTTCCATCATCGCGGTCGGTGGCACCCTGAAGATGGCTGCCGATTACGTCGGCTGCAGTGAACGCACGATTTACAACACGGCCAACCGCGATCACGAATTCAGAAAGCGGCTGCTCCGCGCCCGCGTCGATCCTGAGCTGGTTTGCCTCAAAACGATCAACAAAGCCTCCAGCGAAGATCAAGACTTGCGCGCGGCATTTTTCCTGCTGAAGCATCGCTATCCCGACCGCTACGCCCGCCAGCCCGACACCATGGCGGTCAAAGATATCCGGAAAATCATGGACGAATTTGGCCGGCAGATTTGCTCCGCCGTTGACGATGAAGCCACGCTACGAAAAATCGACCTATGCCTTCGCCAATCAAAAAGAAACATCCGCGCCAGCAAATCGCCAAAACGGTCAATCGCAAAGCGATCGCAAAATCAACCATGAACATGCAAAGAGCATCAAGCAAACTGCCCGAGGAACGTCCCATTCCTCCCCAGCCATTTTGTTCGACGCTCTTAGAACATCCAGGTGTTTTTCACAGCAGGCGCGAAATCGGCTGACTCAAGACGGCTGTATTTTTCCGATTGCCACTCAGTGAGTGTCGCGACGACGGCGATGGCAACCACTGCCAGCGGAAGGTCAATCAGATCTGAAAACAAATTCGCCCAGGATGCCATCAAAAGCTCCGTAATTGTTTCTCCGCGCATTGAAAGCCGCAGGGACAACTGGGCGGCAAAGTTCGAAATAACCCAAAGTGCCCACCACAACGGAAGAATGCCTGGATGAGGTGCTTGTTGCCAATCTTCCTCAAAATCAGGATGAGCCGCTTTGAAAATCTCCCTCATCGCTTGGTATGGCTTCCAGAGAGCCACAATCGGAATGAAATACCACCCCACTGACCAACCTGGCGTATACTCCATTCCTTCGGCGCCAAAAGATCGGACATTGCGATTCGAGAGAAACTTCCAACGTAAGAAGATGATACTCGTGATGATGAACTCGAAGAATTGTAGAATCCCAATCCCCGCCTGCCGTGCGTCATTCTCATGGGCTTCCTCTTCCGAAATGAAGTCACCGCTCGAAGCACGCTGCAGAAGCGATACCTGCTGCCATCCCGACCAAAGGCCAATCAGCGCGAGGAGCATATACACAACGAGGCAAAACCGGAGAATCGTGGCCAAGCCGGAAAGATCCCGGTATGTCGTCGTGTTGGGAATTGTAGTGTTCATTGTGTCATTTCATTTCTAATTTCAACGGGCACTGCCGGCAAAATCGGCGACCGAAACAAACGGTGAAACAATCGATGGATACAACCAATTCCTATTTCGCATTTCCCGAAACATCCTCAATGTCCTCGTCGCCTTGCATAGAAATCGTTTTGACCTGCTTGGCATCAAGGTCCAGCGCGCCAATGTCAACCATGCGGATGCGGCTGTTGTCGTAGGTGCGAAAGTAGTAGCGATGGTTCTTCAGATCAGAGGCACTCGTCCAAAGCGTATAGTCAAAAACATCCTTACCAGCTTCCACTCCTTCGGCGGCGCCTTTGGGAATATCGAACTGGTTCAGAATGTGGAAGGCTTGAAGAACGCCGTCAGCCGCTTTTTCCACGGGCAAAGCGGTTGCGGAAAACGCGACTGCCCGCACAAAGCGCGAAGGCGGAGTGAAATCGCCAGGCAAGCCGAGCATCCCGCTCCCTTGCCCAAACGATTTGAGGACGACTCCGGCCAAGTCGACTTGCGGGATATTCTTCTTCGACAAGTTGACGTAATTGCTGAGATTCGTCATGTGCCAATCGAACGTGGGTGCGTTCGACATGACCCCAAATGGATTGGAGTGAATCTTGAGCTGGCCGCCAACGTATTCAAGAACGATGCTCGTGCCATTGGCTTCGGTAACGATGTAATGAGCTGGTGGCACAATACCCATGTCGGGTTGAACAGCTTCGCCCACGAGTAAACCTTTGGCGGCAGCGACGGCTTCTTGGATGCTCGAACAAGTGCCGAGCAGGTAAGAGCCGAGTTCCCAGGAGGCTAGCGAGCGATCCACTTCGCTGGTTTTCACTTCCTGATATTTGGCAAAGCCGGGGAAATAAAACAGACCAACACACAGCCCTTTTTCATTCAGACCATCGATGATCACCGGCATGCCAAAGGCGTTAGCGCCAACCGCGGCGTATTTGGTTGTCCAGCGCAGTCCCGATTTACCGCCCGGCGCGGTGCCGATGTACTGCTTGGCTCTGGGCACAACGATGACGTTCGATTTTAAGTCCATGGCAAATTCGAGCGTGCGGGCAAAGATGACCGAGCCATCTTTGGGCTTGATCGTAATGCCCGTGCAGGCACAAGCAGCAAGCGGAGCCACTACGGTGATCGCAGCCATTATCAAGCTCGAAGCAATTCGCAGGAGGAGATGCATGTTCTTTTTCTCCACAAGGTTTTGCGACCTGTGGATGTTCATGGTGTGTCATTTCAGCGGAAAGAAATCGCCGCTGACTAATTGGGCAGCAACGTGCTTACTGAAGTGTAGGTTTCAAGATAGACCTAGGCCGTTAGCCTAAGCTGAGCCCAGATTAGAGGCCTTTTGGGCGACAGAGTTGTGCCGATCACCGGGTCAATTTAGCCAGTGCGCCGCGGTCGAAAGACTTCGGGTAGTTTTCGGCGATGCTCGGCCTCGAACTGTTCGGCAGGAATATGTTCGATCAGCCGGCGAACGATGTCGTCGGGCTTGATTCCTTCGGCTTCGGCATGGAGGTTCGTCAAAATGCGATGTCGCAATACAGGTAAAGCAACGGCGCGAACGTCGTCGCACGTCGCGAAGTATCGGCCTTGCAACACCGCGCGGGCTTTGGCGCCAAGAACAAGGTATTGGCTGGCTCGAGGGCCCGCGCCCCAATTGACATAGTTGTGAATGAAATCGGGCGTGTCGTCACGGTCCTTTCGAGTCAGCCGAGCGAATTGCAGCGCGTAACGAGTGACATGATCGGCCACCGGCACTCGACGAACAATCTTGGCGAGTTCCAAAATTTCCTCAGCCGCTAGCGTGGCAGTGATGCTGAAGGACACATCGGCCGTTGTCCGTTTGACCATTTCGAACTCTTCCTGTTCGCTGGGATAGTCGACCAGAATATTGAACATAAAACGATCAAGCTGCGCCTCGCGGAGCGGATAAGTGCCTTCTTGTTCAATAGGATTTTGGGTAGCGAGCACGAGGAATGGTTCGCTTAATTTATGGCTTACACCGCCGACCGTAACTTGATGTTCTTGCATGGCTTCGAACAGCACTGCTTGCGTTTTTGGCGGCGTGAGATTTAATTCGTCGGCCAAGAACACATTTGCGAAAATCGGCCCGGGCAAAAATTTGACGTCGCGCTGGCCGGTAGAGTTGTCTGCTTGAATTACTTCCGTTCCCGTGATGTCGCTAGGCATCAAGTCGGGAGTAAATTGAATGCGATTGAACTTGAGCGATAGTGCATCGGCCAGCGTGTGAATCATAAGCGTCTTGGCCAAACCAGGTACACCCACGAGCAAGCAATGCCCCCGGGCGAACATCGCCATCAGCAATTCTTCGATCACATGCTGTTGGCCGACAATTGCTTTGCTCAATTCCGCAATGATGCGTTGCGAGGCTTCGTGAAGTTTTTGAATAGCTCGGAGATCATCAGTGGGCATATCGGGGAAATGGGGAGTGCAGAATGGGGAATGAACAAGCGAGTAAAAGCGATTTTCAACGGTTGGCTGCGATATCAACTAATATCGTCGTCCGCCTGCTATTTGCTTTCCTCATAGCAGAATGCCGGTTGTTAAACTTACGGATTTTTCCGGTTGTTCCGATTGATACTAAGGGGATGGGCTGGTTGAGAAGAAGCTCTCGCTTGTGCGGCCTGCTTCGCGATAAGTGTCGCCTGGGAGCGGAAAAGAAAGCCTGGTTTGCCGTAAATTGCAGGCATTATGACGTTATGGGCTTGATCTATCGGCAAATATGATAGAAGTTTGGCATACGTTTAATTGAATCGATTTAGCACACCCCTGGTAGTGCAGCATCTGGGCGTGAATTGCAACTTTGATATTATTTCACTTCCCTCCCGCCTATGCTGCCGGCTGTTACTTGATCTATGGCGAAACCGCACGACGACGATCTCTTCAAAGATAGCGTAATGACCTTCGGGGAACACCTCGATGAGTTGCGCCGTTGCTTGTGGAAAGCAGTGCTAGGGCTGTTCGTTGGATTTTTGATCGGTCTTTATTTTGCCGACTGGGTGGTGAATGTCGTTCAAAAACCGCTCGTGGATGCTCTTGAGCAATATTACTTGGAAATTAACCGGGACGAATATAAGAAAATCAACCCGAACTTTACGGATAAAGATTTGGAGATGATCGAGGATCGGCGAATGGTGTTTCGCCGCGAGTTTATTCAACCCGAGAGAGTTGTCGAGGAGTTGCGTAAAACGTACCCCAAGGCCCTGGAAGGGATTGAGCCTGCGCCCAAGACCGCTGGAACCGGTTCTTCAAACAACTTTGCCGAAAAGCTCATGGAGATCGAAGTTTGGACACCGATCGAAAATGATCCGCGCACCCGCACTAAGAGCCTGGGCATGCCCGAGCCATTTATGATTTGGCTTAAGGCAGCATTTATCACGGGATTGATCGTTTCTAGCCCGTGGGTGTTTTATCAGATTTGGTCGTTCGTGGCCGCAGGGCTTTATCCGCACGAAAAAAAATACGTGCATGTGTTCATGCCGTTCAGCATCGGTCTGTTTTTGGCCGGAGCGGCGGTGGCCTTTTTCTTTGTGTTCGAGCCGGTCTTGGATTTCTTTCTTAATTTCAACCGGTCGCTCAAAATCGATTCTGAGCCGCGCATTAGCGAATGGCTTAATTTCTTTATGTTCCTGCCCGTCGGATTTGGCATCGCTTTCCAGCTACCGCTGGTGATGCTGTTTTTGGAGCGGATTCACGTGATGAGCGTCACCACGTATCTCAAACAATGGCGCGTTGCGGTGCTGGTGATTTGGGTCGTGGCCGCGCTGCTCACGCCGGCCGATCCGACGAGTATTTTCTTCCTGGCCGTGCCGCTGATGTTCCTTTACTTCGGCGGCGTGCTGCTATGCAAATGGTGGCCGAGCGGGAAAAAGTAAGCGGTTCATTTTGTGGATCGGCGTCGTCAATCCTCCGGCGATCCCGGCATGACTGTCAGCTCTCCCGTGTAATGCTGGCGAGGTTCGTGCAAGCCAAATGAAAAGACGCCGCCGGCGAGAATCAATGCCGCGCCGCTAAGAAACACAACTTCGAAGCTTGTGAGGTCGATCAGCCAGCCGACCAGCGGCGACAGAATAAATGGCACGCCAAAGCAGAGGCCAAGTGCCGCCAAATAACGAGGATGATCGGCGGGTTGGCAGATCTCGAGCGTATAGTTCGACATGGTCTTCATGGTTAATGGCGTTAGCCCTAGCGGAAGAAATACGAGCCAATACCATGTTTTGCCGAGCTGGGGTTCAAGATTTCCCAAGACTACCGCGAGCAGCGGCGTGATTGCCGTCGACAGCAATAGGCCGCTAAGCACCAGACGATTTCCGCGCCGATCGGCCAGCGGTCCGGCCAAAATGCTGAACACGCCGGTGCCGATATTTTGGACGATCACCCACAGCATCAGATTGTCTTGAGCCAACCCTAATTGTTCGCGGCCCAAAGCTTGATAGTGCGGAAACAGAATTAGCACCACGCCAAACAAGATCGAAACGAGCGCCAGACGCCGAAAGTTTGCATCTTCTCGAAACGTGTGCCAAGCGCCGCGAAAGTGCCCCGCCGTGCGCACGGAGAGTTGGTGATATTGATCGCCCGGCTCATCCAAAAATGGCGCACACAAGGCAGCCAAGACAAATAGTGCGCCCGTGAAACTGAAGATGTATTCAAAACCTCCATCCGGCAAATCGAGCCACGGTCCCATGAGCCACCAGGCAAAACCGATTGCCAGCACCGCGCCCAAGGCCGTGGAAATGAGCATGGCCCGGCCGCGATGGGTCACGCTGACAAGCTTCCCTTGCAAGGTGCCTAACGCAAGAATGTTTAATCCGTTTACGGCCGAAAAAATTGCATAGAGCGAGAGAAACAACACCGCCATCCACGTGGTTCGGTGATCGTCAACGACTCCCCAAGCAAAGCCAAGGGCTAAAAAACAAACCGCCATGAGCATCGTGGTGGACAGCAGCGCCCATTTTTTTTGTGGCTTTGCGCTTAAGGTACGAGAATAAAGCACAGGGGGTACGCTTTGGCCAAAGCGATTGATCACAGGCAAACAACCGCGCAGCCAGCCTGCTCCGGAAATTGCATCCAGCACGGCAGGA
>CAZIGP010000198.1:0-7383 GCA_964538425.1 uncultured Pirellulales bacterium
AATGTTTCAGTTGTGGCTTCAGTTTCGAGCAACCATGGTGCCCCGCCGTTTATGTAGAGAAAGCCGTATTCCTCGATTAATTTCCTGCCTTTCTTCCATTCGTATTGACGAGGCGTGGGATAACTAGGCTCGAATGTTATTGTAAAATCATCACCGTTCCAATCGTGACGATAGGAGGATTTTAGATGCGGATTACTCCCCACAATCGTCATGACTTCATGACCCGCTCCAGTTAAGAACAATCCCCAATCGCGGTCACGATCACTAACGGCTAAGTATCGGTAAAAGCTCAACGCTTCATCGTAAACGGCAGATTGAGAAATCATCTTGTTGCGTTCGCTATGGTTTGGGATTTAAGCGACACACTCTGACCGATCTCGCGAAACGTTAGCGTTAAAGATCATGTTCTAGCGCTCTGCCGTGAATTGACGACAAGCCATAATCTGCGCAATTTTATTCTCCCACATCGCGACAAAGAAGTCGAACTAAATACCCGTTGTGTAGTAACAGTCTATGAGTCGAGCTTTGCCTGACCTGAACTCACAAAATGCCTTTCCGCGGTAAAAGAGCATGCGTTACGTTTGCAACGCGAGCCACCCGATGTGTCGCAAAGCATTCCTAGAAAACACTTTACAGCAAGCCCTGAAGCCGACAAACCCCCTAGCAAGAATGACATTCGAGTCTAGCAATTTGTCCATGTATCTCTACGAAACACCGAACCATAATCCGAAGAACGGAATGGGTTGAAGAATCACTCCTGGCAATTCATGACGTGATATCTGGGGCAATCAAGTTCCCTCAGGTCAAGTTTGCTCGGGCAGTTTTGGTGTTGATTTGTACATAAAACAAACAGTGTGCATCTATCCAAAATTTACGTATTAAGGGGTGGGTCCAAACAAAGTATTGAGATCTTTTGTCTTATCAACTGGGAGACATCGCCTATGCCGTGAGCAAAAAATTCTGCTTAGATGTCCTAATTCATGTTGGTGTATTTTAACTTTTCTACAAGGAGTAGCCTGTAATGATGAGTCGAATTAAAAGCTTGTTTGCGATAGCGATAGTGATAACCACCTTGCTAGTAGGTGCGCAGCCGATACAGGCCGTGCCTATTGCTGGTATTATTCAAGAGACTAACCAAACTCCTGCCGTTGGTGGGACCGGTGATGCTTTCACTATCGGCTACAAATTCATTGTCGGTTCCAACAACTTGACGGTTTCCAGTCTTGGTACCTGGGATGGTGATGCCACTGATGGCTTGGCTGCATCTCACGATGTGGGAATCTGGAACGCAGATGGATCTACTCTTTTGGGAAGCGTCACGGTCCCGGCGGGTACAGGCGCTACAAAAATTGGGAGTTGGCGTTATGTTGATCTGAGTTCGGCGGTGACGTTATTTGCTAACACGGAATATGTAATCGGTTCTGCGGTTCTTGGCGACTCGTATCACGGAAGCTTAATAGCCCCGGCTGCTTTGCCTGATTTTCCAGTTTTCTCTACGCCAAACGTCAATTTCGTCCATCGATCAGCGGTGGCTGGTGCTGCATTGGCTTTTCCAAACATTACTGCATTTAGTGATATAACAAGTGCATGGGATGCTCCCAACTTCCGATACGAAGCTGTTCCAGAGCCAGGTAGTCTAGGGCTTCTCGGCATCGCGTTGGCATCGCTGGTGTTAAGCCAGGGCCGTAAATGTTTTAGCAAGCAGTAGATTTTTGCTACCACTAGGTAGTGATGAAACCTTGAAAAGTGCTTGGTAAGTATTGTTTCCGTTAAGTTATTATTTGGGCAGCGATCGTGTGTGAGGCTAAAAAGAGCAGATTTAAATCGCTGTTCTTTTGGCCTCTGCACGATTTTATGCAAGCCAGAATCAGTTATTGGCAAGGCGGAATACAGTGAATCTAGTTACTTAACCTCGGTGAAGCGTATTCTCAGAAAAGTATGAAAGATAAATTGCCAAGATTTAGCTTGTTGCTCGCCGTTGTGATAGGGCTATTGATTCCCGCCATCGCCGGCCTCAACCTCCAGGCACAAGAATTAGGCCGTGGAGAGAGAATTTTGCAACAACGGGGACTTCAAATTCAGGCCGTAGTAACCCCTTACATAAATTCTCGACCGTTCGACTTATCAATCTTTGCAAAGTCGAATTTTACTGGCATATCTATCATCCCAGATGATCGCAATATTCCTCTATCAAGGACGTTGGGATCTGCTCCCGGGATGCAATTCGGTTTGCAACTACCGAATGGATCTCTGAACTCTTTGGAGCTACCTTTTTTGCCAAATTTGGTCGGTCTGCAAATGTCCGACGAGCAAGACATCACCGATCCGTTTGAACTCGATATGGCAAAGGCTACCTTGGCCAACTGGCGGACGTTATATCCTAATACGATTGGTTTTCTCAATCAAAGAACAGGATTTACCGTAGCACAACTACAGAATTATATCAGTTACGTTAAACCTGATATGCTGATGTACGACTGGTATCCTTTTAATGGAACAGTCGTAGGCGGAAGTCCTACGGCCAATTTTTATAACTTTATGCAAATATGGCGACAGGCCGCCTTGGGAGGGCACGATGGGACAGGAAAGCACCCGATCCCATACGGTCAGTACCTACAGACATTTGACTATAACGGCGTTGATGGAAGCAATTATATTCTATCTGCTTCTCAGATGCGATTGAATCAATTTGCTGGATGGGCGTTCGGTTACACGTACGCCAGTGCATTTACCTACCTGAATGTCGTTCTATTTAACTCAGATGCCAGTCTTCGGCAGCCAGCTTTTAACGATATGGCTGAAACAAATCGCCAAAGTCGAAACTTGGGGCCTGCATTAGTCCGTTTGTGGAGTACCGATGTAAGAATGGTCATGGGCCAGCACAAAGGTGGCTTTCGCAATCTTCAAAATATTAATAACTCGCGACCAAGCAGTGTACCTCTTTGGAATAGTGGCGCGGGTAACGATCCTTATCTCACAGCAGTCAGTGCAGAAAATCCTGGTAATCTTAACAACGGTCTTCGCGGGGACGTAATTGTAAGTCATTTTAGGCCGATGCAGGGTCCCGATGATCTGTATTTTATGATTGTCAATGGATTGGTTGACCCAAACGGAACAGTTGCAGATACATCCCAGTTAATTCATCTTACGTTTAACTTTGCAGGCAGTGGAATCGACAAGCTCTTGCGATTAAACCGCGATACTGGCTTGATCGAGGTTGTACCATTGAACCACGTTAGCGGTTCCACTTACCGCTTAGACCTTCTGCTTGAGGGAGGCACAGGTGATTTATTTAAGTACGATAACGGATTACCATTTGTTATACCGGAGCCGTCAACAATAATGTTAATTATGCCAGCGACTTTTATGTTGGCTAACCTATGGACAAAAGCTAGAAAACTGCAATGGCACGCGAGGTGAAGATAAAGCATAAATTTATTGTAAGAACAGAAAGACAAGCACACGGCTTCCGGCTTGCATGTGAGGACAGTTCTATGCGTATCCGCTGTTATTTAATTACCATTACCTGCCAGGTTATGTTCTTATTACTACTAGTCGGTTGTGGTTCGTCCGATCGAGCAAGTGTGAATGGAACTATCACATTGGACGGAAAACTCGTTGAGTCTGGCAGCATCACTTTTTTTCCCAGCGAAGGCACCAAAGGACCTTCTGCTGGTGCTACGATTAAGGATGGGTACTATGAAATCAATACAGCCAACAAAGGAGTCGTAATTGGCAAGAACCGAATCGTATTGAATGCTAATCACAAAACAGGTCGTCGAATGCCTAATCCCTTCGACCCAACGGTCATGATCGACGAGGTGGTGCAAGCGTTTCCGCCGGAGTACAGCACAGAAAGCAAAGTGATTAGAGATATCCAATCAGGAGAAAATCAAATCAATCTTGACATTGTTTCAAACAAGAAGATTGCGCACTAAACACAAGATTCCTTTTTGACTTGAGACAATCGCGTTGAGTTATTATGCCTTTTCGAAGGAGTTCCGTTTTATGAAATGCAAAAAACAAATCACCGGCTTTACGCTTGTTGAATTACTAGTGGTAATTGCCATTATTGGCATTTTGATCGCATTGCTGTTGCCTGCTGTACAAGCTGCGCGAGAAGCAGCGCGACGTACTCAATGTTCCAATAATGTGAAGCAACTTGGATTGGCAATCCATAATTACGTATCTACGAAACGCCGTTTGCCTTTAGGAGTAAAAAATGATTCAGGGCGATGGACGTATCCGCGCCAAACTTTTATGTTGTCTCTATTTTCATTCATGGAAGAAAATGGAATTTACGCTAGATACAACCAAACGCTGCCGGGTGGCATGGGAGGAAGCGCCAATTGGTTTGCCAATGCGAATAGCCAAGGAACCAATGCTCCAACAGCTACCATAGTATCGACCATACGATGCCCAAGCGATTCTGACACCAAGTCCTTATTGAATGCCCGAAATGAATGGTACTCAACATCTAACTATCTCGGCTTTTTTGGTGACCAAGATGTTGGAGTTATGACGGGACCACCTCCCAGTAATCGTCGGGCAGTATTTGGTATCAATTTCGGAGCGAAATTGAGCGACATTACCGATGGCACAAGCAAAACAATGGCGATAGGAGAATATCTTGTGTCTAGAACTTCCGGCCCGAATGAAGTAAACGATTGGCGTGGTTTTTTCTGGGGTGACCAACCAGGCTATAGCCAAATTTACACTTTGAACACTCCAAATAGCTCGTCACCAGATCGCTTTCCCAACCCACAATGTAATAACATTCCCAATTTAAACTTGCCTTGCGAAGATTCCATTCCAGGAGTTAACGACTCGGCATCTTCACGGAGTCGTCACCCCGGTGGAGTGCATGCTCTGATGTGTGATGGATCAGTCAAATTTGTATCCGAGACAATTGATTTGTTGACATGGCGGGCTGCGGGCACGATAGCTGGTGGCGAATCGTTAACGCTTCCATAGTTTAAATTCGCCTGTGCGGCACAGGAGTGCGTAGTCTTGTGGACCATAGTGTTTAAGTTTTCTATATACCGCTTGGTTTATCGGAAACTGTTACTAGCCTCAGCGTATTGCCTGTGGTTAAGTAGTGCGGCATCAGCTTGCGCCGATGAATCATCTTTGCTAATTGAACGCTGTTCAATATTTGATTCGGTATCGGGTAAGGTGCTTCCCGAACATTCAATCTTGGTTCAGGGAGATCGCATTGCTGCTGTAACCTCATCCGACGAAGAAATTAAAGCCCCTGCTGGAGCACTACGAATTGACGGTCGTGGTAAGTTTGTGCTGCCTGGGCTAATCGACGCACATGTCCATTTAATGCACATCTTGGATTTTGCGAACATTACAGGTGATGAAGTTTTGCCATTATATCTAGCGGCCGGCGTTACTACAGTTCGCAGCACCGGCGATGAGATTGTGGCAGGCACGTTGGTTGCACGATTTGCGTCACAACATCCAGAGTCATGCCCTAGGGTATTTACGTGCAGCCCACTTCTCGATGGTGAGCCACCAATTCACCGCGACGTCGGTCGCGGAATTGGCGATCCGGCTCAGGTTCCTGAAATCATGGAGGAGATGCGACGATGGAATGTGTCCACGATTAAAATTTATGCGCGCACCGGTCGAGCAGTTGGCCGAACGATCATTGAAGAAGCACATCGCCAGGGTTTGTTTGTAACTGCACATTTAGGTTGGTATCCTGCGCAGCAAGCAGTGGAGGATGGTTTAGACTGTATTGAGCATATCACCTCGATTTTTGATTTTATCATTCCCAAGGAAGTTGCCGGCCAGTCGACGCATCGCGCAAACGTCGATTTGAACAACCCGTTGAGTGCAACATTGATAGCGGAATTAGTCAAGCATAAGACATATGTCGATCCTACGCTTGCCGTCTTCCGTAATATGATTTTGCTGCCTGATGTACCAGAGATTAAGGATTGTCCAGATAATCGATTAGTTCCCCGTCGGCTACAGGAATTCTGGCCCATTTATCTTCAAAAGACAGGCTGTCCTGCAGCACGTGGTGGGTTAGCTAATCGACGTCAGGAATTTGCTAAGTACCAGGAACTCACCGGAATGCTTTTCAGGGCAGGCGTACCATTGTTGGTGGGCACTGATGCGCCAGAACCGCAAGTCACACCCGGTTTTTCACTGCATCAAGAACTTGAAATGCTCGTCGAGTGTGGTTTGCCACCCGCGGCAGTTCTAACGGCTGCAACAATACACAACGCGACCGCTTTGGGAGAAACACAACGATTGGGATCGATTGCGCCAGGCAAGCTTGCCGACATTGTAATACTCGAAGCGAATCCTTTAGAAGATATTCGTCACACTCGCAGAATTGAATTGGTAATTCGTGGCGGACTTGTTTGTCGTCCAGTCGACTTACTAAAGCTTGTTCCAAAGGATTAAAAGGGGAAATCAATTTTCTCAACGATTTGAATTCTGCTGAATGAAGCCTGCATTTGATTGCCTCTATTCCGCTCTATCCTTCCGCATGGTGTTCTCAATGTTTATGAAACCGCAGTTTGCCGCTTTCGTCATTGTCGCTCTTTTGACTTTCGTAGATTCGGTTAGTTCGCACGAAGCTAAAATTCGTCCTGTGATCGGCGAAATGAATGGCAAAATCCAAGTGGAATATTGGTCGGATGACGTGCTCGTTTCGCGTTCCACAAAAACATCGCCAGCGGGTGTCACATTAAAGATTCCAGGAGGTGAGTGGAGACCTGTGGAGTTTCGCTTGAAAACTCAACAAAACGGTGTTATCGAACTCGAATCGGAAAAATTAGGTGCTCTGTCATTGCGCATGCGTATCATGCAGAAGACACCTTCATTAGTGGAGCGCACACTTGAGGTCACCGCAGATCGGACACAGCAGTTTACTGTAGCATTTCCGTTTGAGTTTGCTTGTGAGGGCGAACTCGCATCATTTGTTGGGCCAGAAAACAACAGCGTCGTCTATGAAACATTTGGCGGGGCACCTGAATATAGCAACATTAAGGGGCTAATGTTTCCTCTTGGCATGGTGAAGGCCAAGAGTGGCTTATTTGGCTTGATCGCTGATTCACCTGGGTTTTGGGAAAATCGATGCCTCATTGAATTCGATCCTGCTCTGCGACGGGTCACGATGATGTCAGGGGACGGTCGAAACCCGACAGAGATGCGCATAGTGAATGATGCGCGCGACCAGTATGTAGGAATGATCGATGGCTGGCAGTCGCTGGCGCCTGGTGAAACTCGCCGCTTCCAAACGTGGGTGTTTGCCGACCGCGGACGCTGGCTCTAGGTTGCCAAAATAGCCGGTAATTTGGCAGTGGCAATTGACAAAGGTTGGTATTCTTCCGGCTTAGAGGCCTTTATCCTTATCACGGC
>CAZIGP010000199.1:0-7369 GCA_964538425.1 uncultured Pirellulales bacterium
TCAAAAAATTGGCCACGCAGCTTGACGAGCTTGAAAAAAACGATTCGACAACGCGAATTTATTATCTTGCCACTGCGCCGCAATTCTACGAACCGGCTGTGGCTCAACTTGGCGCTTGTGGTTTGGCGGACGAGACCAAAGGCCCACAACGAGTCGTAATCGAAAAGCCTTTCGGGACCGACCTTGCCAGCGCCAAACATTTGAACGAAGCGGTACACCGTGTGTTTTCTGAACAGCAAGTTTATCGCATTGATCACTATCTCGGCAAAGAAACAGTTCAGAATATCTTGGTGCTTCGGTTTGCTAACACCATCTTCGAGCCCATCTGGAATCGCAATTACATCGACCATGTGCAAATCACCGTGGCCGAGGAAGTGGCTGTTGGCCGTCGTGGCGAATATTACGACACAGCCGGCGTGATGCGCGACATGTTCCAAAATCATCTGCTGCAATTGTTGATGGTCACCGCCATGGAAGCGCCGGTGCGCTATCAAGCCGATCAAGTTCGCGATGAAAAAGTGAAAGTACTGGAAGCGATTCATCCGCTTTCTGCGGAAGACGTTTGTCGCGACACGATTCGTGGGCAATATCGCGGTTATACAGAAGAACCAGGCGTGAAGTCGAACAGCCAGACTGCTACCTTTGCCGCCGTAAAGCTGGCCGTAGATAACTGGCGCTGGCAAGGTGTGCCATTTTATTTGCGCAGTGGCAAAGTGATGTCGTGTCGCACGACGCAAATCGTCATTCAATTTCGCGAGCCGCCGCATATGCTGTTTGGCAACAATCACCGCGGAGTACGGGAGGCCAATCGCCTTGTGATCCAGGTGCAACCGGCCGAGGGCATCGAGTTGCATTTTCAAACCAAGGTGCCCGATGCCGGCATGAAGTTGCGGCTTACCGATCTCGATTTCAGTTTCCACCGCGAATTCGCCGGCGTCATGCCTGAGGCTTACGAGCGTTTGCTGCTCGACGTGTTATCAGGCGATGCCAGCTTGTTTGCCCGCGCCGACGAAGTGGAAATGTCATGGAGTATCATCGACCCCATCTTGCAAGCTTGGCAAGAACGCCGCCAGCCGCCGCTGCATGTCTACGAACCAAGTCTATGGGGTCCGATGGAATCGACCGCGTGGATCGAGGCCCAGGGTAGGCAGTGGTTTGATACATGCCCGGTGCTGAACTAGCCGCTAACGATTATCGACGAATGCTTCGCTTTATTCATGGTAATGGGTCTGGCTGATAATCTATACTTACAAAGCGAATGGTCGATTCCTAGGATGATGATTGTTGGGGATATGTTTATTCGGAGTGCCTTTATGTTTTCATTTTCTCGCCTCGCAGTCGCTGTGGTAGCGATACTAGCAGCATTCACATCGACAGGCTGCGTTAGTAGCCTGAAGCCGCTTTCTGACGAGAAAACTTCTAAGCCCGATGTAAGGTTACTAGGTACATGGGAACTGGAAGACAAGGATAAAATGGAAAAGCATGCCGTTGTGATTCAAGCGAAAAAGGGCGCGCCGAATGTCTTGGAAGCATCTGCTACTCAAGATGGCGAAAAGGAGACCGGAGACTTACTGCTAACGAAGATCGGAAACGATCATTTTGTTAGCATCGGTGACAAAGATGACAAAGGAGTAATGAGATACACCATCGCCAAATATGTATTAAAAGATGATAGTACCTTAGAGTGTTGGGGTCTTAACGCCGATTTTTTTGCCAAGGCCGTGGAGAACAAAGAACTCAAAGGCACGGTCAAACAAGAACTCTTCAAGGATGTAACGCTTGACGATACGCCCGAGAATTTGCGCAAATTCCTCGAAAAGCAAGGTTCGAAGTGATTTACCTAAGATCCTGATATCAAGCTGAAGCGAATCAAACATAGTGACTAACTTACGCCCACTTTTGGATTTGCTGTCATGGGCACTCGCGATCACATTGTTCTGTACCTGAACGGCCAACGCCGAGAGGTTCGCGGTGGCGATTGTTTTCTGAGCTTGAGTGACTTTCTGCGGAATCGCCAAGGGCTTGTCGGAACGAAAATCGTCTGCTCCGAGGGGGACTGCGGCAGTTGTACCGTGCTCGTTGGCCAATTAGATGGCGATGAAATCCGCTATCGGCCAATCGATTCTTGCATCCGTTTCATGTTTCAGCTCGACGGAACACATGTCATCACGATTGAAGGGTTACAGGCAAACGGAAATCTGACACCAATCCAGCAATCGATGGTCGATTGTCATGGATCCCAGTGCGGCTTTTGTACGCCGGGCTTCGTGATGGCGATGACCGGGCTTTGTGAGGACTCTAACAGCAACACCTTGACGGAAAACGATTGGCGGCAGGGTTTGACTGGCAATTTGTGTCGCTGCACGGGGTATACGTCGATCATCAAAGCCGGGATGAACGCGGCGCAATGTCAATCTAACGTTGTCGGAAAGCAAGCCTTTTCACAAAGCGAAAAATCAACTTTGATAAAACTCTGTCGCGACACACTTGATTTACGCGGCCAGTGCAATAGTGTCGAGCAACGCGCCTACTGTCCAGTCGCACTGGATAAGGCTGTGAAGTTCCGCCAAGATCATCCAACGGCAAAAGTGATCGCCGGGGCGACCGATGTCGGGGTGCAATTGAATAAGCGAGTAATTGAGCCGACGGTATTTCTTGATTTGAATCGCATCAGCGAGTTAGAGGGTGTGCAAGTTAAACCCGATGGTGAACCGAAAACCATGGTAGCCGGCGCGCGAGCCACTTGGACCGAACTTCTTGAAGCCTACAAAGTTGAGGTGCCCGAGTTTGCCCAGATTCTGTCGGTCTTCGGCTCGCCTCAAATTCGTCATGTCGGCACGATCGGCGGGAACATTATCAATGCCTCACCTATTTCAGATTCGATACCGTTTCTCATGGTGATGGAAACTGAATTGGAACTCGTCGGTAGCAGCGGCCGACGGCAGGTAAGCATCAATAACTTTTACCAAGGTTACAAACGATTCGACCTTCGTTCGGATGAGCTGTTGGCGAGCGTGCGAATTCCGCTGCCGTCGTCTGATGACCTGTTGCGGCTTTACAAAGTTTCGCGTCGGCGCGATCTTGATATCGCCACTTTCACCGCCGCCATTCGATTGCGACTGGATGGCGACACAATTACCGATGCCGCATTGGCTTACGGCGCAGTCGGGCCTACGGTCATTCGCCTGCGGCAAACCGAGCAATTTCTGCAGGGTAAACCGTTCCGTGAAGAAACGATGCAAGCCGCAGGCGATGTTGCCATTGAAGAAATCACACCCATCAGCGACGTGCGCGGCAGCGCCGACTATCGTTATCAACTTGCACGCAACGTGCTATTAAAGTTTTGGCAAGAGCAACAATTAGTCACAACCTAAACAGCGACGCTACGCGAAAAGCTTTCCCATGCCTTCCGTCGGTAAACCACTTCCGCACGATTCAGCGATTGGTCACGTGACTGGTGCTGCGCCGTATATCGACGATATTCCGCCTCGCGTGGATGAGCTCTTCGTCGGTTTTGTGCCCAGCCCGGCAGCTTGTGGACGGATTGAATCGATCGACACGTCAGCGGCAAAAGCCATTCCTGGTGTAATAGGAATTTTTTCTGCCGCCGACCTTATCGGTGACAAAAAATTTGGCCCGCTGTTCAAAGACGAGCCGGTACTTGCCGACGGCGAAGTGCTCTATGTTGGCCAGCCGGTGGTAATTGTCGCGGCAAAAAGTCACGAAGCGATGGAACGTGCGCGACGCCTCGTCAAAATAATTGTTGCCGCTGGCGAACCGATTTTATCGATCGAGCGCGCCATCGAACTCAGCCGTTTTATTGGCCCCGAGCGAAGAATTCGGCGTGGCGATCCCGAAGCTGCGATGATCTCCGCTCCGTATCGGCTCAGCGGCGTGTTTCACAACCTTGGTCAGGAACAATTTTATCTCGAATCACAAGCAGCGCTCGCCTACCCCGGCGAAAATGGCCAAGTGGTTGTTCATTCCTCCACGCAAAATCCTACCGAAACGCAGCATGTGGTTGCCGGTGCGCTCGGTCTTGGAATGCACGAAGTCGTCTGCATCTGCAAACGCATGGGAGGCGGTTTTGGCGGCAAAGAAACGCAGGGTGGCATTCCCGCAATCATGGCTGCCCTGGTTGCTCAGAAAACTGGCCGCGCTGCGCGTGTGATCTACAGCAAAGACGACGACATGTGTTCCACCGGCAAGCGGCATGCTTACCGCAGCGAGTGGGAAGTTGGCTTCGACGATGCTGGCCGCATTTTGGCCTACGAGGTGCAATTTTATAGCGATGGCGGTGCGGCAGCCGATCTTTCCACTTCGGTCATGGAACGCACGATGTTACATGCCGAAAATGCCTACTTCATTCACAACATCGAAATCCGGGGCCAAGTTTGTTTCACGAATTACCCACCCAACACGGCCTTCCGTGGTTTTGGCGGGCCACAAGGAATGGTAGCCATTGAAAATGTCGTGCAAGAGATCGCCAGATATTTGAAAACTCGGCGTCTGGCCGCTGAATCGAATGGCAAAATCAACTCAGAAACTTCTCCCATTAATAGAGTGAAGGAAGAGGCAGTTAGCGCCTTCGACGTTCAATTGCAAAACGTCTACGGCACCGATGAGCGTAATGTTACCCCTTACGGCCAACTCTTTCGCAAAAATCATCTGCCGGAAATTTTGACCACATTGGCCCAGCGCTGTGATTACAGGCAGCGACTTGCAGCCATCGAACAGGCAAATCTAACCGATCGCTTGTGGCTACGTGGCCTCGCGATCTCGCCGGTGAAATTCGGCATCTCTTTCACGACGAAATTTCTCAACCAAGCGAATGCACTTGTTAATGTCTATCTCGATGGCACTGTGCAAGTCTCCACCGGTGGTACCGAGATGGGGCAAGGGCTGAACGTGAAAATTCGCCAGCTTGTGGCCGATGAATTCGGTTTGCCGCCAAACCGCGTGCTCATGATGCCAACTTCGACGGAGAAAAATCACAACACGTCTCCGACGGCTGCCTCGGCCGGTACCGACTTGAACGGCGCCGCCGCGGTAAATGCCTGCCATCAAATCAAAGAGCGGATCGCTGCCTACGCAGCGCGCAGGTTTGCTTCAGCCGAACTTGGCCTGACCGAATCGCCGCAACATGTGATCTTTGAAGAGGGTCATGTTTTCGATGCTCGCCATCCCGAGCAGCGAATCGAATTTGGCGAACTCTGCAGCGCGGCACGGCGCGACCGAGTCGACCTGGGAGCTCGCGGTTTCTATGCCACGCCCGGGGTCGACTACAACCGCGAAACTGGCCAGGGCAATCCATTTTTCTATTACACGCAAGGAGCGGCCGCCGCCGAAGTGAAAATCGACCGCTTCACCGGCGAACTTACCGTGCCACGGGTTGATTTGCTGATCGACATCGGCCGCTCGATCAATCCCGGGGTTGATATGGGGCACATCGTCGGCGGTTTCATCCAAGGCATGGGCTGGGTCGCCGGCGAATGTCTCGTGTATGGTGCCCATGGCGAACTGCTCTCGCACTCGCCGACGACTTACAAAATCCCCGCCGTCACTGATGTGCCGCCGATTTTCAATTGCGAATTGTTTCCTAACGATGACAACGTCGAGAACGTCGGCAGCAGCAAAGCCGTCGGCGAACCACCGCTGATGCACGCCATAAGCGTATGGACCGCAGTGAAGCATGCATTAGGATGTGTTTCGGCCACCGCCGCCAGCGAGTTGAAACTCCCGGCGACGGGTGAAGAAATTCTGCGCTGCTTAACTCTTAGCAAAGACGTATTGAACCACAGAGGCACCGAGACACAGAGTGTGAGAAAAAAACTCACGTAAAGGCCCTAAGGCGAAGTTGTCTTCGCGCCTTTGCGTGAGACATTTGCTCTCTGTGCCTTTGTGTCTTTGTGATAAGATGAATAAATGCCTCATCCTCACGGTTTCATCGAAAGACTCGCCGAACTCTCGGCCACCGGTCGGCCGTTTGCTTCGGTCATGCTCATCGAAACCGTGGGCAGCACGCCTTCTGATGCTGGCACGAAGATGCTCGTTGATGAAACCGGCCTACTGTTTGGAACCGTTGGCGGTGGGCGCGTCGAGGTGAAGGCTATCAGCCACGCTCAATCCCTATTGGCTGATGCAGACGCAAAATCATGCGAACTTGTTGAATGGAACTTGCAGCGCGATGTCGGCATGACTTGCGGCGGCGTAGTGAAGCTGCTGTTCGAGACGTACAACCTCCGCGATTGGCGAATTGTCATTTTCGGCGCGGGCCACGTTGCCCAATCTCTTGTGCGCCTGTTACTGTTGCTCGAATGCCGCGTCGTCTGCGTCGATCCACGTGCGGAATGGCTCAGCAAACTGCCACAGTCTTCTAATCTAACGACGATGCAGCTCACTGATCCGCGCGAATTTGCCACCAGTTTGCGAGCCGACGATTACGTCCTCTGCATGACGATGGGACACCGGACGGATCACCCCGTTTTACAGGCGATTTTAGAACGTGGCTTGAGCTTGCCATATCTCGGTGTTATCGGCAGCCGCTCGAAACAAAAAGTGCTGATGCGCGAACTCACCGAAGCCGGTATTTCACCGGAAATCGCCAAGCAATTCCGCTGCCCTGTCGGCTTACCGCTAGGCACCAACCACCCGGGTGAAATTGCCGTTAGCGTTGCGGCTGAACTAATTCAAGTGCGCGATCAACTTACCAAGCCGCAAACGTCTAGTTAAATCGACGGCGAACTTTCCAGCCGATACACCCTACACACATCAGCGCCAGTACAACACTACTCGGCTCGGGCACAGGGAGATTACCGGTGAATGGAAAGTGATGATACTCGCCACCATTTGTTTGCGTGGATGTCGCAGCGATGCCGGTTCCATCAATGTTACCACCATTCAACGTGAGATCGGCATACGGCGCCAGCAGGCTACCCAACACAGCAATATGCTGACTAAGAAGCTTCGTCGCCTGGGGATAGTGATACAAAATGTTTTGCTTACTCCCAGTAATCGATAATCCACCCTGTTGGATCACATCAGTTCCCAAAATATTAACCAGGGTTGTCGAACCTGCAGGGACATTGATTTGCTTACTGGTAGTAACTTCCCAAAAGTTTTCTGGAACAGTGAAGACGTTTAACGTAGGGTTTGTTCCTGTCAGTGTTACGGTAGAAAATCCGTCGTAGATAGTTGTGCCGTTGGCAGGCAATGTCGCCCAATAAGCTGACTTGGCAATCAAATCGGCCTGAGCGGCAGCGAAATCAATCGGCGTGCCTTGAAAGGTTGTGCCGTTAGGCGTCGTCGGCGCGGTCCCCACCGTGGTTCCATACACAGCGTTTCCGTTGAATACCTGCCATTGGCCAGG
>CAZIGP010000200.1:0-7355 GCA_964538425.1 uncultured Pirellulales bacterium
CGTGGCCGTAAGTTATGGCGATGTGGCCAAAGAAAAACATGCGGCAACCGATTTAGGGCTCTGCGACGTGAGTTTTTTATCGCGTGTCACGCTCAAAGGCGCCGCCGCGGCTGCGCTCCTGGGTGCACAGCAGCTTGCGGTGCCAGAGAAAATCCTTGAGGTTGCTTCCATCGACGGCGGTGGTATCGTCGCCCGCACTGGCGGCAGCGAGTTTTTTGTCGAAGATGGCTTGCGCGGCAACGTTGTCGAGCGGCTTTCCTCTGCTGCCCGCGAGACCTCCTCCGGTTGTTACGTCGCCACACGCCAAGATGCGTCCTTTTTACTCAGCGGTCAGCGAGCGGCCGAGGTCTTCCTGGAAACCTGCGGCTACGATTTCCGAAAGCCGCCGGCGCAAATTGTCTTTACTCGCTTGGCAGGCGTTTCGTGTTCGATCCTGTACCGAAACTTCAATGGCAGCGGCGTATTTCAATTGTGGCTCGACGGCAGCTACGGCGGCTACCTCTGGGACACGCTGCTCGAAATCGTTGCTGAATTGAAAGGCGCCCCTGTTGGTGCTGCGACATTTTATTACGACCTCGCTTCTAGCTCTTAACTTCTAGTCCCTAGCCCCTTTTCTGCCATGACACCCGAACAAGCCACCGAGTTTCTCAAAAAGAACGACGTCAAGTTGGTGTTCGCGCAGTTCATCGATATTCACGGTGTGGCGAAAGCCAAGGCTGTGCCGGTATCGCACTTCGGCGATATTTTGGCCGACGGTGCAGGGTTCGCAGGTTTCGCGGTGTGGGGACTCGGCCAAGAACCCCATCATCCCGATTACATGGCCGTAGGCGATCTTTCGACGCTCTCATTAGTCCCTTGGCAGCCTGGCTACGCTCGCATTGTGTGCGATGGCCGTGTTCAGCAGAAACCGTGGCCATTCGACACGCGTTTCATTTTGAAAAAACAAATCGAACGGTTGGCGCAGCATGGTTGGACAATGAACACTGGCTTAGAACCAGAGTTTATGCTGTTCAATCGTCAAGCAGACGGAAAGTTTGGCCCGGCCGATGAAACCGACACGCTTGAAAAGCCTTGCTACGATTACAAAGGTATTTCACGCAGCCGAGTATTTCTGGAAAAACTCGTTCAATCGATGATCGATGTCGGCATCGACGTTTATCAAATCGACCACGAAGACGCCAACGCACAGTTCGAAATTAATTTCACCTACAGCGATGCATTAACAACGGCCGATCGTTTGGTGTTCTTTCGCATGGCAGCCAGCGAAATTGCTCGCGATTTAGGCATTATTTGTACGTTCATGCCCAAGCCGCTTTCCACGCGCACCGGCAGCGGCATGCACATGCACATTTCGCTAAGTGATGGCCAGAACAAGAATCTGTTCATGGATCGATCCGACTCACGACAGTTAGGCTTGTCGAAGTTGGCCTATCACTTTCTCGGCGGATTGCTCAAGCATGCACCGGCCTTAACGGCCCTTTGTGCTCCGTGCGTGAATTCCTACAAGCGGCTCGTTGTAGGCAGGTCGTTATCTGGCGCTACCTGGGCGCCGGCATTTATTTCCTACGGCGACAATAATCGCACATCAATGATTCGCATTCCATTTGGCCGCATCGAATTGCGGCTGTGCGATTCGAGTGCAAATCCATATTTAGCAACGGCTGCAACCTTAGCTGCGGGACTGGATGGCATCGACAAAGAAATCGACCCCGGCGAGCCGCATAACATCAATCATTACACAGCATCGCCCGAAGAGTTGACACGCATGGGCATCGGCGTGTTGCCGCAATCCTTACATGAAGCAATTGAGGCATTAGAAGCCGATCCACTCTTCAGCGAACAACTCGGCGGCGAATTCATCAAAGAGTTTGCTCGCTTAAAACGAATGGAATGGGTTGAATACCAGCGGCATGTTTCCGATTGGGAAGTGGAACGATATTTGGAGTTTTATTAAAGCAAGTTAACCACAGAGACACAA
Source organism: uncultured Pirellulales bacterium (assembly GCA_964538425.1). GTDB lineage: Bacteria > Planctomycetota > Planctomycetia > Pirellulales > JADZDJ01 > JADZDJ01. Next base: position 1,979 of record CAZIGP010000200.1, read on the forward strand.
AGAGAAAATTAAATCTATTAAACGCAGATAAAATCTGATGCTTACAAATAGGCCAAAAATTTCGCGAATAAGTTTTTCTGGCCTATCTGCTTTCATCCGTGTTCATCTGTGTTCCTTAGACTTTTCCATCATTTCGGCTCTGTGCCTCGGTGTCTCTGTGGTAAATATTTTCGGAGTTTAGCATGTGCGGAATTGTCGGTTTACTCATGAAGCGTGAAGAAGATCGTAAGATCCTCGGCCAATTTCTCACGCCCATGTTTCAATGCATGGCTGAACGTGGTCCCGATTCCGGCGGCTTAGCAGTATTTCGTGAAGGAAACAATTCGAGCCTGCGCCGATTTAATCTATTTGTGCCCGATTATTCGTTCGATTGGCAAAAGCTGCTCGCCTCGTTTCGGCAACAAACCGGCGCAAGTGGTGAAATTCACGCCGTCGAGAATCACGCGGTGCTAACGTCCGATGTCGATCCCGGCCTCTTGAAGCACTGGCTCACCGAGTGCGATCCGTCTCCTCATTTACTCTCGGTTGGCAGGCAGATCGATGTCTTCAAAGATCAAGGTCATCCCGACGAAATCGCCTCGCGCTACGACTTCCCCCACTTGGCAGGCAGCCATGCAGTAGGTCATACCCGCATGGCAACCGAATCGGCCGTCTCGCCCGCTCATGCCCATCCATTTACGGCCGGCGAAGATTTTTGCCTGGTTCACAATGGTTCGCTTTCGAATCCGTACATGCTACGGCGAAAGCTGGAGCGGCAAGGGCTGCATTTCGAAACCGACAACGACACGGAGGCCGCTTGCCGATTCATCGAATGGCGCATGCGGCAAGGCGAATCCCTCGATGATGCACTACACTCCGCATTTAAAGAGCTTGATGGTTTTTACACGCTGCTCATTGCAACCGGCGATCAACTAACGATCGTGCGCGACGCCTTTGCCTGCAAGCCCGCCGTAGTTGCCGAGACCGATCGTTATGTGGCGGTATCGTCGGAATTTCGTTCGCTGGCCCATTTGCCCGATGTCGAAAACGCGAATATTTTTGAGCCGCTCCCCGAGGAAATTCATTCGTGGAAACTGTGATGCAAGCAACATTAAGCCCACCCTCGATGATGGAGCGCTTCAATGACACCATGCGCTTTGATTTATCGAGCGGCAACGTGCGGCAATTGAACCAATGGTTACACCACGATTTGCCTAGTTCGGGTGTGCGACACGTAGAGATTCTGCACCCCAGTGGCATGCATAACTTGGCTGTCGGGCTCGATGCCGATGTCGATGTCGATATTCGCGGCCATGCCGGCTACTTCATCGCCGGCATGAACAAGCAAGCTCGAGTCACCGTGCATGGCAACGTTGGCTGGAGCGTCGCAGAAAACATTATGTCGGGCACAGTACGAGTAAAAGGCAACGCTTCCGAATGTGCGGCGGCATCGGGTCACGGCGGACTCGTGATCATTGAAGGAGATGCTTCCTCGCGCTGCGGCATTTCAATGAAAGGCTGCGATATCGTCGTCGGTGGCAGCGTCGGGCACGTCTCGGCGTTCATGGCGCAAGCCGGCCGGCTCGTGGTCTGCGGCGATGCCGGCGCCGGGCTGGGCGATTCGTTGTATGAAGCGGTGATTTACGTCCGCGGCAAAATCCACGGCCTCGGAGCCGATGCTCGCGAAGAACCGCTGGCCGACGCCGATCATGCCGCGCTCAGCGAATTGCTATCCAAAGCCGGCTTCCAGCATTCGACGAATGAATTTAAACGCGTCGCGTCAGCTCGCAGTTTGTATCACTGGAATTCCGACGCGAATCAGCACTACTAAAAGTAAACAGATAAAAAGTAAACAGAGTTAGCAGCAGAAAAGCCCTTTTTTAATTACGAGTAAGTTATGTCTCACATCGCACTCGAAGAAAGCAACTCGTTCAACCGCGATGTGCTGGCCTACATTCATCAAGCCGCCGATCGTGGGCTGTACGATATTCGCGGCCTGGGCGCCAAGCGCAAACTGCCCACGTTTGACGATTTGGTGTTTCTCACCGCATCAATGTCGCGCTATCCACTCGAAGGGTATCGTGAGCGCTGCCTAACTAAAACGGTGCTTGGAACCAGACATGCTGCAAAGCCAATCGAGCTCGATATTCCAATCACTGTGGCTGGCATGAGCTTTGGCGCACTCTCAGCCACAGCCAAAGAGGCCATCGGCCGTGCAGCATCAGCACTAGGCACATCGACTACGACTGGCGACGGCGGTATGACGCCCGAAGAGCGTCAATCTTCAAAAACGCTGATCTACCAATGCCTGCCTTCACGTTACGGATTTAATCCCGACGATTTGCGCAAAGCCGATGCCATCGAAGTTGTTGTCGGTCAAGGTGCAAAGCCTGGCGGCGGTGGCATGTTGCTCGGTCAGAAGATCAGCGCCCGCGTCGCGTCGATGCGAACGCTACCCGCCGGCATCGACCAGCGCTCAGCTTGCCGCCATCCCGATTGGACTGGCCCCGACGATTTGGCAATCAAAATCAACGAGCTGCGCGAACTGACCGATTGGCAAGTGCCGATCTATGTAAAAATTGGTGCCTCGCGCGTTTACAACGACGTAAAGCTCGCCGTGAAATCCGGGGCCGATGTAGTTGTGCTCGACGGCATGCAAGGTGGTACGGCTGCCTCGCAGCAGGTCTTCATCGAACATGCTGGCATTCCCACGCTTCCCGCCCTGCGACAAGCGGTCGAAGCACTCGAAGAGATGAATGTCATCGGCGAAGTGCAGCTAATTATCTCAGGCGGTATTCGTAGCGGGGCCGATGTCGCCAAGGCTTTGGCGATGGGAGCCGACGCGGTAGCCGTTGGCCAAGGCGTCCTGATGGCGCTAGGTTGTAATCGATCAACGTATGGCCGCGGCAATCAAACCACCGATGCAACTGCCGACTACGCCAAGCTAGGCACCGCTCCAGGATTCTGTCACCACTGTCACACCGGCCGCTGTCCTGTCGGCATCACCACGCAGGACGAAGTCCTTGAAAAACGTCTCACCGCCGAAGACGGCGCACATTGGCTGAAAAACTATCTGAGCGTGATGAATATGGAACTTACCACGCTCGCTCGCGCCTGCGGCAAGTCGAACGTGCACCACCTCGAGCGCGAAGATCTCGTTGCTCTCACCGTCGAAGCCGCTGCCATGGCCAAAGTGCCATTGGCCGGAACAACGTGGGTACCAGGCGCTTAATTACTAACGTAACTCGTTCGCGCGTCGAACTACCGCGAATTTTTTTCTTGCCACCAGGCAATCGTGCGGCGCAAGCCTTCTTCAAGCGGCATCGTTGCCTGCCAGCCCAATAGCTTTGCAGCGCGGCTCGTATCAAGGCAACGTCGCGGCTGTCCATCTGGCCGCGAAGCATCCCATAGAATGTCACCTTTGAAGTCACACAGCCGAGCAATCAATTTCACCAAATCAGCAATGGCAATTTCCTGCCCCGTCCCAAGATTGATCGGCGTCGGCTCTTCCATTTTTTCGGCGGCCGCCACAATGCCGCGCGCCGCATCGTCGACATACAAAAACTCGCGGCTTGCCGAACCCGTTCCCCAGCATTCGATTTTTTTTGCACTGCTGGCTCGAGCCTCTTCGCATTTGCGAATCAGCGCCGGAATCACATGACTACTCGCCGGATCAAAATTATCCCCCGGTCCGTAAAGGTTCACTGGCACGACGACCGAACTAGCCAGTTTGTACTGCCGGTGGTAGGCATCCAGCATTACGAACAACGCTTTTTTGGCCACCCCGTAAGGCGCATTGGTCTCCTCGGGATAACCGTTCCACAAATCATCTTCGCGAAACGGCACGGGAGCAAATTTAGGATAAGCGCACACCGTTCCAACTTGAACAAATTTGCGAATGCCCGCGATCCTTGCTTGTTCGATCAAATGCAGGCCCATCGCCATATTGGCGAAAAAGAACCTGCCAGGCTGGGCCATGTTTGCACCGATGCCGCCGACTTCGGCCGCCAGATGAATGACCACATCGGGTCGCTCCTGCTGGTAAAGTTTCCGCACCGCTTCTTCCTGGGTGAGATCGTACTCCGCACGCCGCGGCACAAACAAATTCTCGGCAGTAACACCGCGCGCCAGCAATTCGCGGCAGACCTGCCGGCCCAAAAAACCCGCTCCGCCGGTTACACAGATTCGATATTTCTGCCAATTCATAGAAAGGGCTTTTACTGTGAAATTGGATGTTAGTTGCAGCCGCCAAGCTTACTTCATTAATCTTAGCCACAATCACAGCTTCTTGGGCAGAGATGATTCTTACAAATGCTATTTCAGGATAAAAAGATTTTAGTTGGGCTGATCCCAAAAATGAAAAGCAACCTTTCTGGTTGGCCCCGTTTCCTTTCGGTTTATCCCGTGGTTAGAATAAAGCCCTCGCCAATCGACCCTCCCCTTTTCGGAGCGTTCCCGCCGTGAAATTCTCACCCGTTTTGCTTTTAGTTTTGATCGTGGCCGGTATTCTGTTATGTGGCCAATTTGCTCAAACGGCCGAAGACACTGCTGCGAAAAATACTGCCCCCGAGCCGGCCGTTCAAAAGCCTGAGATCATGCCTTCGCATGTTGCTGGTGCGGCGAATGAAAACCCCGATTCGTTTCAGACACTTCCCGGTTATCGTGTCGAACGATTATTCACGGTTCCCCGCGATCAAATGGGTTCGTGGGTTTGTCTCGCGGTTGACGACAAAGGCCGGCTATTGGCTTCCGACGAAGAAGGGAAAGGCATTTATCGCATCACGCCCGCCCCGCTCGATGGCAGTGCGCCTACGCAAGTCGAGCAACTCGACCTGCCGATTAGTTCCGCTCAAGGAATGTTATACGCCTTTGATAGTTTGTACATCGTCGTCAACTCCAGAAGCAATGTTCCGGTCCCAGCTCTGTGGCGTCGAAATAGCAAACTTAATCAATGGGAAAAAATTGCCAGTCAAGAAGACGAAGCAAAGCAAGTTAATACCAATGGTTTATATCGTGCCAAAGACACCAACGGCGATGGCAAATTTGATGAATTTGTGCGGCTAAAAATATTTGCCGGGCAAGGCGAACATGGTCCTCATGCCATCAAACTCGCACCCGATGGCAAATCGTTGTACGTTATCTGCGGCAACCACACCGATTCGCCGCTTGATCCGAAAGAAGTAAACAAAAATTCTGAGCACGGCGGTTATCTGCCAACAAACTGGGACGAAGATATGTTGCTGCCGCGCCAATGGGATGCCGGTGGACATGCACGTGGCCGCTATGCTCCTGGTGGTTGGATCGCTCAAACCGATGCGGATGGCAAGACGTGGAAAATGTTCAGCATCGGCTATCGCAATGCTTACGACATGGATTTCAACGCCGAAGGAGAATTATT
>CAZIGP010000201.1:0-7339 GCA_964538425.1 uncultured Pirellulales bacterium
CGGCCGTTGATTTCGGTCGGGTTTTTGCGTCATTTGGTTTATTTCTTCCGTTGAACTTTCATACTGGCGCTGGTGGTTGTAGGGTAAAAGTGTCGAATTTGCCGAGGGTTTTTGCGATGTGCGCGCAGAAATAATTTTTTCTGCCAAAATCGTATGAAGGTTCGCGCGCGGAAAACACTGTAAAACACAGTGTTTTTGCCAAATCAACTTTCAGTGAACTTTCATAGCGCCTTCTCAAGCCGTTTGCCACGCCTCGTCATTTGCCGAACGAAAGTGCGTTTTAGCGTGATGGAGGAGACTGAAAGATCAGCAACTAGATGCTAAATCTGGATACTAGATGCTTGATACTCGATGGCAATCTCAAGGGGCGAGGATCGAGGGGCGCGGGGTGAGAGAAAACTGAATGAGACACGGAGAAAGCACTGGATGCCAGATACTTGATGCTGGATGAATTACCGCGCAGCAGCGATCGCACGGACTCATTGCTGGTCGCCGAGTATTTTTCTGAATTGCCAAATATCACCGGCTGGGCCTTTGCAGGGCTTGCCGCACCAGCGCACTGGCTGGCAGCAGAATTGTATCAAATGTACAGTATTCGTCAAGGGGGTGGAAAGGAAAGGCAAAAGGCTGAAAGCAGAAGGCAGAAGTGCGTGAGCAGCGGACAGACGCAGGCATGGAAAACGCTGGAAGTGTAGGCGTGAAAGGCAAGGAATGCGGAATGATTGAAGCACAGGTTGTGCCGATTTCGCGGATGGGCAGGACGCTTATATACCCAGATGCTGGATGATGAATTAACGGAATTCTGTTCATAGATCATCAGCGCAATAAAAAACCGCAGGTCGTTTTTGCGAGCTGCGGTTGGTCGCCCGAAGGCGGTGCCTGCGAATTTTCTCTTGTTACGGAAAACTGCGGGCCGAGGTCGGTTACACTGCACGGGATTTTACCACCTAATTGGTTTTGCATCAACCACCTGATAAACTACCTCAGCAAGCTAGTGGAATCTGCAACTATTTTGTGCTGGGGGCTGAAGCATGAATGAATTCGAAGTTCAAACATTGCTTGGGTTAGACATTGGATCGAACTCGGTTGGTAGTGCCTGGATCGATTTAAAAAAGAAGCTGGTAAAAGTAGGCGTGAGTGTCTTCCCGGCCGGCGTCGACGAAACGGAAGACGCACGTGGCGCACCCAAGAATCAGGAGCGGCGCAGCAAGCGTAGCTTACGACGTTCACTGGCACGACGCTCGGCCAGGAAACAGGCACTGCGAAACTTACTTTGTGAACGAGGATTATTACCAACCAACAGCGAAGAATTAGTTTCTCTATTTGCGTTAGATGCTTGGCAACTGCGGCTCAGGGGACTCAATGAGCCGCTAACACCATATCAATTTGGTCGCATTCTTTTGCATTTGTGTCAGCGCCGTGGCGCTCTTGGTCTAAACCTTCCAGAGAAAGATGACATCGATGAAACTAATGAAGATAAAAAAGTCAAGGAAAAATCAGAGAAAGATGTTTCCGATGCCAAAGTAAAAGGTGCCGTAGAGGATACTCACAAAGCAATACAAGAACGTGGAGCACGAACCTTTGGCGAAATGATCGCTATGATTTCGGAAGAGCGTCGGCAGCCGGTTTTAGATGGCAATGGCCAGCCTAAGTTTGATAACGACTCAAATCCTATTACCTACGGCAAACCTATCCGAAATCGGCTCGACTCATTCGAGTTCCATGCAGATCGGGGGATGCTGCGCGACGAGTTTCGGCAGTTATGGAATGCTCAGCAATCTTTTAGCAGCCCTCTCGCTTCGCTTCTCACCGATGAATTGCAGCAATTATTGGATAATCCACAAGGAGACGACAAATGGCGTCATGGTGGAGCCCTATTTGGCCAGCGACGAACCTATTGGAACACTGGCACGCTTGGTCGCTGCGACCTTGAACCGACTGATCGTTGTGCGCCCATAGCAGATCGGCACGCTTCGTATTTTCGGGTTTTGGAAACGGTCAATAATTTGCGAGTTTGCTTTCCAGGGGACAAGGGTTTTCGGCCTTTAACCTTGAAAGAACATGCCGAAGTCCTGAAGAAATTGCGTTCGCAAAAATCGGGGACCATCCCCGCAATCCGGCAGGCACTGGGAATCGACAAGAGATCGCTCAAAAAGCGCGACGAATCAGAAGACTCCTACAAATTAAACGTCGCGGGTGACAACGAGCGAGAATTAAACGGCGATTGGTTTCACTCGACAATTGTGTTGACCGCACTTGGTGAAGAAACGTGGAATTCTTGGGATGAACCAAAACGAGAAGGTTTGAATCGGGCCATCTTACGATTTGAACCAGAAGTCGAAGAAGATGCGCAGCGAATTCGTTTATTGGGAGAAAAATTGGAGCTCAATGACGAAGTGGCGGAAAAACTTGTGGTGGCTTGGCGCACTCGTCCAAAACTAGAACGACGATTGAAGATGTCCCGCCGTGCAGTGATGAACATTCTTCCTTACATGGAAAAACCTCAGGATGGAAACTGGTTGACTCAAAATCTAGCACGAACAGCTTATGCCGACGATTTAGAAAGGAAGTTGAAAAAAAGCGACGTAGAGACAAAGCATCGAATTGGTCGTTATCGTCGTGGTGGATCTCGTTCGACAAAAGCTGATCGTCATTTCATTAGTAAGCATCCCAATCTCTTGCCCCCCGCTCCGACTTTAGCCAATCCTGTTGTTCGTAAGGCGATTCACGAAGTCCGACGCCACGTAATCGCTCATATTCGCGCACATGGTTGCAAACCGGATCGTATCGTCATTGAGTTCGCACGAGAAACCGTTAAGCCCAAGAAGCTTAGTGACAAAATCTTCTTTCGCAATCTGAACCGCGAGAAGATTCGGAAAAAGATCATTGAGGAAGTAGTGAAGCCGGTCTTTGGTGATCGCTTTCATTTACTTAGTCACAATCAACTTCGTGCAGCGGTAGAACGCGTAACTCTGTGTAAGCAGCAACGCGAAGTATGTGCGTACTCTGGAAAAGCAATTACATTGCGAATGGCTGCACTTGGCAACGATCTAGAAGCAGACCATATCATTCCTTACAGCCGTTGCGGAGACAATTCCCTCAACAATCGAGTACTTTGCTTTCGCGCGTCAAATCGTAATAAAGGCCGTGACACTCCGCGCGAATGGTGGAAGGACGATTTCGACGAACATAGTGCTCCCATGCGGTTCATGGATGGCTTTAAGCCGGAGAAAACGGATTACTTTGACTTCCGCGACTATCAAACAAAATGGCGCAATTTTAGTCGGACGAATGTGCCGCTGGACTGGAAAGGTAGCCAGTTGAGTGACACAGCATATGCCGCACGTGAGGTTCTCAATTATCTCCAACAGGCACTTTGGCCCGACGAGCCAACCCATTTGGAAGGAACGAAGCGAAGAATTCTTGTTACCAAAGGACGCTACACCTCGATCTTGCGAAAGGACTGGCAGCTATACCAAAAGCTTGTCAAAGGGCACGAAATGACACCGGAGGCAATGCAGCATGCCACTGTCAAAAATCGTGGCGACCACCGAGAACATGCGGTTGATGCTGTAGCCATTGCGTTGACAGATAGTGAACGCATCCAAGAACTTGCACATCGAGCAAAACAAGATGAAGAGGAGCGAGTTAAAGCTGCTACACAAGGACGTGAGCCGCGACGTGTCGAAAAGAATCCCATCTCACCGCCCTGGGGCGACGTTAAAGCGTTTCGTCGTCAAGTATTATCGCAAATCTACGACACTTTCGATCACATCGATGTTAAAGATGAACCCGGTAAGGGGAATTCTCCAATTGTGGTTTCACACCGTGCGATCGGCAAAAAACTGACGGGCGCGTTTCACGAGGAGACGCTTTTCGGACTCGTGCCGGGAAAAGAAGGCATCTATACGGGCAAGAAAAAAATAGATGATCTTAAACCCGATCACTTGCGGATGCCGCGCACTGAAACCAAGGATGAAGCAATTGAACGTCTGACAAAACGTTATATAGATCGCAAGATCGACCTTGATTTGCGCAAAGCCCGAAAACGGGCTAAAGAACTTATCGAATCTAAGGCCTATAAGCCGAAGCTTGTTGACCCGTCGCCGGAAAAAACCGGCTTGGTGCGCGATATTGGCTTGCGGCGAGTATTGCGAGAAGAAATCAACAAAAGGTTGTCGTCATTAGGAATATCAAGAGATGCCGATTCATTCACCAAGGGTGATATGAATCGGATTAAGAAGGAATGTCCGCTGTGTCTGCCATCTGGCGTACCCATCAAGAAAGTTGTCTTGCTACGCGCTCATAACGATCCTGTAATCATTGCTCGTAAAGCATTTAATTATCAATCACAAAAAAAGGAAATCGATCCCGCGCCGCGTAGCCCGCGAGTCTATGTAGGCGGCAATAACCATCACATTGAGATTCGTGAAAATAGTAAGGGAAAATGGAAAGGTGAGATTGTACCTGCATTCGATGCCGTGCGACGGGTTCGATTGGAGAAACGTGACGCTATCGATCGCCGTGATGATGCAGACAAGGGCGGCAAGTTCATAATGTCGTTGGCTCAAGGCGACACCATTTATATGCGCCACAAGGATCAAGAAGACCAAGTAGGTTACTTTGTTGTCTTCAAGCTCGATAAGCCGCAAACAATTCAATTCAAATGGCACTGGGATGCACGTCGCGCAGGTGGCGAAAAAGACGATGAAGGCAATATAATACGTGATAGCGAGCGGGAGGGGATTGCTGTTTCTGCATCGCAACTGAAAGAGCTGGCTCCTCCGGGAGAGTCCATGCCTATAAAGGTGCAAATCGATCCCTTAGGCCGTATACAAAAATTAGAACCCAGGCCGCAGAGTGAAACCGATTTGGCGGCAATTGATCCTCGTATTATTGCATTGGCCAAAGAAGCAATAGCACTTCGCACTCAGTCGATAGCTGAAAAGGCATCACGTCGCCAGCCTGGTTCATGGGCTTGGCTACGCGACCGACTTCATTCTGAGAAACTTAGTCATCTGTCACCGCAATTGTCAGCAGCAATACAACTGCTAAAGTGACTCGAAATTGACTGAAAAGCTAAACCACCCAAGTTGACACCGAAAAATTACCCAAATATACTATTCGATGCATTTTAGCTCGGAAGCCTTGTAGTTCCATGGACGGTCGTTGTGCCGTTTTTTGTAACCCTTGGCGCTCCGACCGATGATTAAACGTACTGTTGAAATATCTAAAGAGCCCGCCTATTTGACGGTCCATTTGGATCAGCTTTTGATCCAGCGCGAGCGGCAAACCGTTGGCCGCATTCCTTGTGAAGACCTCGGTGTTTTGCTCGTCGATCAGCCGCAGGTGACCTATTCACACGCAGCACTCGCGCGGCTGATGGAGTTTGATGCGGCCGTGGTGGTGTGCGGGCGCGATCACTTGCCGGCGGGCATTTTGTTGCCGTTGGCAGACCATTCGCAGGTCGTATGGCGTGTGCAGTTGCAGGTTGATGTACCACGGCCACTCAAAAAGCAACTTTGGAAGCAATTGGTGCAGGCGAAAATTCGTGCCCAGGCAGCGAACTTGCCGATTGGGGCGACGCGAACTCGGCTGCTGTCGATTGCGCGCGATGTGCGCTCAGGCGATCCGGAAAATGCTGAAGGGCAAGCCGCGCGATTTTATTGGGTGGAGTTGTTCAAGCGTAAATTCCCCTCACCCCGGCCCTCTCCCGCGAGTGGAGAGGGAGAGAACAATGGAGGCGCGCGGCGGAATGCTGAAGGCATTTTCCGGCGCGATCCGGATGGTGCGCCGCCGAATAACTTATTGAATTACGGTTATGCCGTTGTGCGGGCGGCCCTGGCGCGATGCATTGTTGCGGCGGGTTTATTGCCGGCGATAGGAATTAAACATTCCAATCGGTCGAACGCGTTTTGTTTGGCTGACGATTTGATCGAACCGCTACGCCCCATGGTTGATGCGCGAGTGCGTGAATTATTTCATCGTGGCGAGTGCGAACTGACGCCCACGGTCAAGTCGAAGCTGCTTGAATTGCTTGCTGAGCCGGTAGAAATGCGAGAGGAGCGCGGGCCATTATTAGTAAATCTGCATCGCTATGTGGCAAGTTTGGTGCGGTGCTACGAAGGGACAGCAAAAGTGTTGGATGTACCGATGACAAATCAGGGACCAGGAGTCGGGAGGCAGGAGGCAATCGACTCCAACGATTTGCCTAAAAGAATAGAGAATGGCAGGACGTCCATCGACCGACCCTTGGTGTCTTCATCGACAGCTAACTCCTGATCTGGTCCCTGTTTTATGTTCATCAACGGATATCGTTGCATGTGGGTTTTGGCGATGTTCGATTTGCCGGTTGATACGAAGAAGGCAAGGCGAAACTATGCGCTGTTTCGCAAATTACTTTTGAAGGATGGCTTCACGAGGATGCAGTTCTCGGTGTATGCTCGATACTGCGCAAGTGAAGAAAGTGCAGCAGTACATGCTGGGCGCGTAGAGCGAAACGTGCCGCCAGATGGAGAAGTGCGGCTGATCACAATTACCGACAAACAATTTGAGCGGATGCGAGTTTTTTGGGGAAAACTTCGCAAGCCACCGGAGCCGACTCCATGCCAACTCGAACTTTTCTAACACCGGACCGCAGTCAAGCCGTTTGTGGATTGCAACTTAGGGCTGGAGGAGTGTAACCGACCTCAGCCCGCGAGCAATCTGCAACACGGCGCGAGAATGAAGGATCACGGCAAGCAGTGTAACCGACCTCAGCCCGCGAGCAATCTGCAACCGTAACGAATATGCCCATTCCGGATGCATCAGTGTAACCGACCTCAGCCCGCGAGCAATCTGCAACGCTAAGTGTCAAGAGTGAGTGTAAAAAATAGTGTAACCGACCTCAGCCCGCGAGCAATCTGCAACAGTCAATACGTCTGGAGCCAGCCAGGCATAGTGTAACCGACCTCAGCCCGCGAGCAATCTGCAACGCAAGTCGGCATGCATCGGCAAGTGAGCATAGTGTAATCGATTAACCCGCTTGCAATCCACAACTATTTGTCGACTAGCGATAATGTTTCTATGCCCCATCAAATTCCGGCAGCCAGTCGGCGGGGTTGATGATTTTGATGGGTGGTGTAGCGCTGAAGTCGTATTCTTTGCGGAGGAGGGTGCGGCCGTCGTTGAGGAAATAGAGATAACCAACGGGGTCGGAGTTGGCGGCGGGGTAGAGATAGATCATCCAGCCGCCCGGATGGCGTTCGATTTGGATTTCGGGTTTCGAGGTTTCATTCTCGTTGTGCGTGCCTAGCAGGATTTGGATGGCATCGGTGGCGCGGATCAGAACAGGGGTGTT
>CAZIGP010000202.1:0-4635 GCA_964538425.1 uncultured Pirellulales bacterium
CGTTGGTCACCAATACATTGGCGCTCGCGGGACGGCAACGTTTAACGCCCAAGGGGGAACCTCGACTTTTGGCCATGCGTCGAATCCGGGGGGGACTCTCTATCTCGGCGGGGTCGCTTCGAATGCAGCGGCTGTCACTTCGAGCATCAATCAAACCGCTGGCGTAGTGAATGTGAACAGCCTGATGGCCGCTATGTCGATCGGAAATTTTTCGGCAACGGGTGCCTATAACCTCAACGGCGGTACGTTGAATCTGGGAACCAACATCACCAATGGTGCTGGCACCAGTTTCTTGAGGATTAACGGCGGTACACTGGCATTTAGTGATGCCGGCAACAGCATCAACGTCGACAATCTCGAAATTGGAACTAACACCGGTGTGACAGGCACTTACACGCAGACGGTCGCCAATAACACATCTTTGGTCGCTGGCTTATTGACGCTTGGCTCGGCCACAAGTACCGGTCAAATGAACCTCGAAGGCGGCACGGTCCGAGTTGGCGATCTCGTCTTTAGCGGCGCGACGAGTAATATCCTCTTGAGCCTCGGAATGTCGGTGAACATCCTGCAGGAGAACTACTCAGAGGCCAACGGCTTGGCCGATGTGCTGGCGGGCTTTGTGAGCTCCGACGCTGGCGGCGTTGACGTCAACACGATTGATATCGATGGCGTTAGTTATACTCAATTGATCGGGGTTGTGCCCGAGCCGTCGTCCATCGCATTGACTGCTATGGGATTGTTTGGCTTTACGGCTTTTGCCCGACGCAAGCGAAAGTAAAGGTAATTTCGCCTCACTTTCGCGTATAAATAGGCAGGCGTGAAGGCGGCTGGTGATCGAACAAATGTTCCCTCCCAGCCGCCCTTGCCTGACTTAGAAGCCCGAAAGTCTCACGCCCGGGTGCTGATTAAATCAATAATGAGTTTGCCCTGAGGAAATGTAATCGTGTTATGATTGAGGAAGAGAGAAGTGGCTACCTTTTTATCGATCAATTTATACGGAGGAGGGCAAAACATGCCAGAACTAGGTGGATCATTACGGCAAAACGCCCCACGCCGCCGTCCTCTACATGGTTTCACACTCGTTGAGCTGCTGGTGGTGATTGCCATCATCGGTATCTTGATCGCGCTGTTGCTACCGGCCGTTCAAGCCGCCCGCGAGGCGGCGCGGCGGACACATTGTAAGAACAACTTGAAGCAGCTTGCGCTGGGTTGCATTTTGCATGAAAAAACCCAACGTTTTTTTCCGACCAACGGCTATGCGGCACTCTACATTGGTGATCCGGACAAAGGGTTTCGTTCTCAACGTGACATCGCCACTGGTACATTTACCGGTCAGTGGGGCGGTTGGATCTACAACGTGCTTCCTTTCATTGAATTACAGACCTTCCGCGATCAAGGAAAAGGGTTGCCGTTCGCCGCTAAAAAAGCCGTCTGGACGCAACAGGCAACCATTCCGTTCTCCACGGCTTTTTGCCCTTCACGCCGAGCGCCAGGAGGATATCCGACGGATCCCTACTTAGCCGCGATTCCGTTCCCCAACATCGACTACATTGGGCGTTTTGCGAATACCGATTACGCGATCAATAGCGGAGATACCATAGCAGATCCTTCGTATCCCAAGGCAAATGAACAGACCGGTATCTCTACTAGCGGCAGCGAAATAAAGCTTAAGGATATTCTCGACGGAACAACCAAAACCTATCTGCTAGGCGAAAAGCACGTTAATCCAGATCATTACACCACGGGGCTTGATTGGGCTGACAGTGCCTGTGCGTATGGCGGCCACGATTGGTCTATTGCTCGTTGGACTCATTATGAACCCGGCAATCCCGCTGCATCCTATGCACCGCAGCAAGATACCCCTGGCGACATTTATCCAGAAGGGTTTGGAAGCCCTCATTCCGGTGGGGTGAATATGGCATTCTGCGATGGTTCCGTGCAAGTGATCGCTTATACGATCAGTCCGCAGATTCATGCTCGGCTAGGCAACCGCAGAGATGGCAACGTGATTGACCAATCAAGTTACTAACAAGATTCCAATGATGAAGCTCCGCGGCAAAGTCGCAGTGATCACCGGGGGCTCGGCGGGCATCGGTTTTGGTTGCGCTCGTGTGTTTGGTAAATATGGCTGCACGGTAGTGATTGGTTCACGGGGGCTCGACGCCGGTCTGACTGCCGAAAAAGAATTGACCGAGGCCGGCTACACGGCCGTTTTTGTTCAGACTGACGTAACCGTTCCAGCCCAGATAGAAAGGCTAATTGAAACGGCCGTCGAGCGATTCGGACGCATGGATTGCATGATCAACAACGCGGGTTTTCATCCGCCGGCGGAAGCGATTGACTCGGTGAGCATAGAGGATTTCGAGCAACTGCTGAAATTGAATCTAACGAGTACTTTTTGCGGGTGTAAGTTGGCCGTGCCGCATTTGCGCAAAACGCGCGGCTCGATCATCAACATGTCCAGCAAGTCGGCTGTGTTAGGCCAAGCTGAAGCCGTTCGTTACGTGACAACAAAAGCAGGACAGATCGGTCTCACGATGTCATTAGCACTCGATTTGGCATCCGAGGGGATTCGTGTCAATGTCGTTTGCCCCGCGGGCGTTCATACACCGATGTGGGACGACTGGGCCTCCAGTCTGGGTGATCGCAACCAGGCAATGGAGATGGCCAAACGAGCGCACCCTCTGGGGCGGCTCGCCACGATCGATGAAATTGGGGAAGTGTGCGCATTTTTAGCATCTGAGGAATCGTCTTTCGTTACGGGGCAGATAATCTGTCCCGATGGCGGGGCGGGGCTTGGATTTAGGGCTTAGAAACAGAGGGCAGCAAGACCATGTTGACTCAAAAAATTAGCAACGTCGAATTGTTGTGGTTGCGATACAAGTTTCCACCTTCCATTCGCTACGAATACAGCGGAGGTGTGGTTGAAAACCAGGATGTGGCGCTCGTGCGCGTCACCTGCACCAGCGGTGAGTACGGGTTCGGTGAAATCACGCATGGTCAATATTGTCATTATCCTATCGATGGGTTGATTGAGCATTTTCGACAAATGCTTATCGGCCACCCCGTGGGAGAAATAACCAGCGCCTGGGAAAAGATGTACGGTTCGAGTGTTTTTTGGAACCGCCAGGGTATCGGCATCGGCGTAATGGGTGGAATCAACATCGCTATGTACGATTTGCTGGGTAAATTGCTAGGGCAACCCGTCTATCAGCTTCTCGGCGGGCGGGTTCGTTCGCAGAGTCGAGTTTACGCAAGCAATGGCTTGTTCCGTGATCGAGAGCCTCTCCTTGCCGATGCAGAACGGGCTCGTCGTGCTGGGTTTACTGCTTACAAGATGCGAGTTGTAACTCCGGAAACAGTCGTTCCGCTGGTGGCGGCTTTCAAAGAAGCAATGCCAGATATGGATTTGATTGTCGATGCCGTGCAAGGTTCATGCAGTGTTCCTTGGTCGATTTCGGTGTCGAAGCAGCTTGCTCAAAAGCTTGAAAAATACAACATACTTTGGTTCGAAGAGCCTTGCCGCGTAGAAAACATTGAAGGTTACGTGGAGATGCGCCGATCGACGACATTGAACATCGCCGGTGCCGAGAGCCTACCTACAGCCGAAGCCTTCAAACCCTATTTGGATCGGGAAGCGTTCGGTATTGTTCAGTTTGACGCCGCGACTTCCGGTTTCACTGAGGGATTGAGAATCGCGAGCTTGGCGGCTGTCCATCACAAGCCCATTGCAATCCATTCTTGGGGATCCGTTGTCAGCGCATTGGCGGGCCTGCATCTTTCGCTAGTGATTCCGAACTGCGCGATCACGGAATACTCGTTCATGGACCATCCGTTGAACGATTTACTCGCCATGGACCCACTTCGTTTGGTTAACGGGTATGTTGCGGCACCAAAAACACCTGGGTTGGGCGTAGATTTCGACGAATCACTGCTTAGCGTCTACCCTTATGTGCCAACACCAAATTCCATGATCTCAGTGAATGAGCAAGATATCCAATTGGTCCATAAGAATGGAGAAAGCTCCGTCAGGGAACATCGCTTCATACCAAACAACAATCCCGTACCAAACACTAACGATGGACAAGCCTTACCGCATTTCTCTCGGTTCGATCATCATCGAGTGTAACCACTTGGGAGGAACGCCGGCCGATATTGACTGCTTTCGCCAGAGTGAACTTAGAATCGGACAAGAGATTCTGAACCAGGAAAGCGGAGTAGTCGGAGGCATGTTGAATGTTCTCAAGGCGCGCGGTGTCGAAATTGCGCCTTTGTTGGTAGCTAGCGCCTGTCCAAGTGGACCGCTTACGTCCGCATGCTACCGCGAATTGAAAAACACGTTATTGAGACAATTACGCAGCGCCATGCCAGTCGACGGTGTCTTGTTGCCACTCCACGGAGCTGCAGCAGTTGAAGATGTTGGGGACTTGGAGGGTGACTTGATTGTAGCGGTGCGAGCGATAGTCGGGCCAGCGATCCCGATCGTCGTCACCCTTGATTTACACGCCGATGTAACCGAGACGATGATTGGCGGCGCTGACGCCATCTTGGCATGGGAAACTTATCCGCATCGCGATACGTTCGAGACCGGAGATCGCGGCGGACGTGTACGCCGCGTCGTGCGTCGCGATCACG
>CAZIGP010000202.1:4645-7338 GCA_964538425.1 uncultured Pirellulales bacterium
ACCCACCATGGCAATGGCGAAGGTTCCCTTGATCGTCAGCGCAGTTCATGGCGGCACAGAGGGTGACGGACCTTTTGCCGATGTCATGCGGTTCGCCAAGTCACAAGAAGGTTCAAACGGCGTCCTCTCAACCAGTGTCTTTCTGGTTCATCCCTATCTCGACCTGCCAGGCTTGGGCGGTGGTGGGTTGGTCATTACCGATGGCGACGCCGAAAAGGCCAAATCATTGGCCTCTGAAATAGCCACCATGTATTGGACGCGCCGTTTCGACTTAGAACCCAAGCTTTTTTCGCCAAGCGAGGCGATTACGCGCGGTTTAAGAATCGATGGAGGGCCAGTGCTGCTGGTCGAGACGGCCGATTGTTGTGGTGGTGGCGCTGCAGGCGACAGTGTTGCTACTTTACGAGCATTATTGGAAAGCAATGTTACCGAACCGTCGTTCGTCCCTGTGGTCGATCCCGAAGCTGCCGCCGCGTGTCACCGGCTTGGCCTTGGCCACGAAGTAACGCTGCAACTTGGGCACAAGATCGATCCGAAATGGGGAAACCCAATTTTAGTACGCGGTCGAATCACGAAGCTAAGCGACGGGCGATTCGTCTATGGTCCTGGAGGGATATGGGAGAATCAAGAAACCAGTATGGGACCAACAGCGGTTCTGAAAATGGGTGCAATCCAAGTGCAGATCATGTCGCGTGGCACTTACGATTGGAAGGATGAACAATTCCAGTGCGTCGGACTGAATCCTGCGGAAGCGAAGTTCATCGTTGTCAAGAACCCGATGAACTATCAAATGGCCTACGCTAATGTCGCCAAAGCCGCGTTTATCCTCGATACACCTGGTCCCACCCCACCGTCGATGCGCCATTTTCAATACAAAGAATTGCATCGTCCTTACTTTCCTGCCGATCCTGACATTTTCAATCTGAGACCAAATGTGTTTTGCCACTAAGCAAACGAAAGATGAAATAGTTATGTCCCAAATACGCGAATCACGTCGCACGTTTGTGAAAAAATCGGTGCTGGCCGCGACTATTGGCGGCACGATACCCTACTTCCCTTGGACTAATCGGGCTTTCGCAAATACGTCGGCAAATGATCGTCCAAACATCGGTTGTATCGGCATGGGCGGTTTGGCCACGAGCACCGATGGCCCCCAACATGCACAATTCGCCGACATCGTGGCGGTCTGCGACGTCGACACCAGTCGCGCCGAGGCGGCAAGGGAAAATCCTGCCATCGGCAAGGGCAAAGCAGACGTTTACACCGACTATCGAAAGATACTCGAACGCAACGACATCGACGTCGTAGGTATCACCACGCCCGATCATTGGCATGTGAAGATCGCCATCGAGGCCTTGCAGGCTGGCAAGCACGTTTTTTGCCAAAAACCGCTGACGCTGACACTTGAAGAAAACCAACTGATCCGCAAGGCCTGCGAAAAGTATAAGAACTTAACGTTCGGGGTTGGCACACAGCGGCGAACCGAGAGCGCTCTGTTCGTTCGCGCCGTCAACATGGTCCAAAAAGGTCTACTAGGAGATATCAAGAAAATCGTCGTAGGCATCAACCCGAGTACCGTAGGTGGTCCCTTCAAAAAAACGGAACCGCCGAAAGAACTCAACTGGGACTTCTGGCTTGGGCCGACACCTAAAGTTGACTATATCTCACAACGCTGTCTCTATAACTTCCGTTGGTGGTACGAGTATTCCGGCGGGAAGTTCACCGACTGGGGGGCACATTTCATCGACACGGCTACATGGGCGATTCAACACGACCAAGAAGGCATGGGGCCGGTCGAAATCGACGGCACCGATGCCCATCATCCCGTACCGTTTGTGAACGGCTACCCCACCGTCGACGATTGCTACAACACATCGGATCGTTTTGAAGTGAAGTGTAAGTTTGCCAACGGCATCGAGATGATCGTCGACAGCCATAGCGATGCCGGAGTTCGCTTCGAAGGGACCAAGGGACGCATCTTTGTCAATATGGGCCGTATTACCGGCAAGCCAATCGAAGAGAATTGGGACGAAGGCAAGTATGGTCCAGATGATCTACAGCGATTCTACAAAGGAAAGCCATTCGAAGGGCACAAAGACAATTTTTATCGGTGCATACGCGAAGGCGGATTAACCGTCTCGGACGTTTTCAGCCACGTTCAAACAATGAACACGTGCCATTTGTGTGCGATCGCAGCGAGACTTAACCGTGTTATCCGATGGGATCCCAAAACCGAAAAAATTCTGGGTGATGCAGAAGCCGCTGCATTTTTTTCACGAGCTCGGCGTCCCGAATATGACATCGCTAATATTTCTTGATCGCCATGCTCACAACCATCGATATCTTTATCTTCTTGGCCACCATTGCCATGGTCGTTGCCGTCGGCGTCTTCGCCGGGCGGAAGCGGAGTGATACAGCCCACGATTATTTTCTCGGCGGCAACAAAATGCCGTGGTGGCTGATCGGCACGGCATTTGTCGCCACGGGGATATCAAGTGAGCAAATGATAGGAACCGTCGGCGCGGCCTATCAACACGGCATGGGCATTGCAAATTGGGAATGGTTCGGCCTGCCATGTTATGCCTTAGTACTGACCGTCTTTATCCCGATCTATTTGAAGAATAGAGTGACAACCGTGCCGGGCTTCTTGGCCGAGCGTTGACACCCACACCGGCCCGACGCTTCGCCAGCAT
>CAZIGP010000203.1:0-7331 GCA_964538425.1 uncultured Pirellulales bacterium
CAGTCGTATCGCGACTTGCCAATTCTCATCAACCAATGGGCCAATGTCGTGCGCTGGGAAATGCGCACGCGATTGTTCTTGCGCACCGCCGAATTCTTGTGGCAAGAGGGACACACGGCACACGCGACCAAAGAAGAAGCCATTGAAGAAACGTTAAAGATGCTCGACGTGTACACGACCTTCGCACAAGACTACATCGCTATGCCTGTGATCAAAGGAGAAAAGACGGCAGGCGAGCGCTTCCCTGGCGCGGTCGATACCTACACGATTGAAGCCATGATGCAAGACCGCAAAGCGCTACAAGCCGGCACATCGCATTTCTTAGGGCAAAATTTTTCTAAGGCACAAGAAATTAAATTCTTGTCCAGCGAAGGGCGCGAAGAGTTTTGCTGGACTACTTCATGGGGTGTCACGACGCGGCTCGTCGGCGCCTTGGTAATGACCCACAGCGATGATGACGGTTTGATCTTGCCGCCACGGCTTGCACCGCTGCACGTCGTCGTCTTGCCGATTTTCCGCAACGATGAAGAAAAAACTGCGGTGATGGATTTCTGCCGCAGGTTGGAAGCCGATTTGAAATCGCAGTCTTACGATGGCGAACCGGTGCGCGTGCAAATCGATGCTCGCGACTTACGCGGCGGCGAGAAAGCATGGCATCATGTGAAGCGCGGGGTGCCAATTCGCCTGGAAGTCGGCCCGCGCGACGTGGCCGGCGATGCGGTGTTTATGGCTCGCCGTGATAAGCCAGCGTCCGAAAAAACCGGCGTACCGCGTGCCGATTTTGTCGCGAACATTGGCAAAACACTGGCCGAAATCCAATCGACTTTGCTTCAACGAGCCTTGGATTATCGTAAAGCCCATACAAGAACAATCGACAAACTCGACGAATTCAAAGCGTGGTTCACACCCAAAAACGCTGACTCGCCGGAAATCCACGGCGGCTTCGCCCTCTGCCATATCAGCGACGCTCCTGAAGCACAAAAATTGCTCGGTGACATGAAAATCACCGTGCGGTGTCTACCACGTCCCGGTGCACTGGAAGGTTACGAGGCAGAACCTGGCAAGTGCATTGTGACCGGCCAACCGTCGGCGCAACGTGCAGTGCTGGCAAAGGCGTATTAGTTACTTCCGTGCTCGCTTATGTCGTAACGGTAGCCAAGCGCCATTTTCGGCGTTTGAAGCAACGCATTGTTGAATGAAATACATTCCTTCCACACCGTCGTGGACATTCGGATAAATCGTATCGACGGTGGGAAATTTTTGCCCGGTGGCCCGCAATATCATACTGTCATAGGCCGTGCGGTAAATATTCGCAAATGCTTCGAAAAACGCTTCCGGGTGTCCGCTTGGCAAACGGCTGGCGGCTTTGCCCGACTGGTTGGTATGCGGGGCGTTCGGGTCGCGCGTGTAAAGGGCGTGCGGATGTCCATTGCGACGGAACCACATTTTGTTGGGCTCTTCCTGACGCCATTGCAGTGCGCCTTTGGTGCCGTCAATTTCAATCCAGAAATCATTCTCGCGACCATGGCTGATTTGCGAAGCCGTTACGGTGCCGAGCGCGCCGTTCTCAAATCGCACGACGGCCGTACCGTAATCATCCAGCGCGCGGCCTTTTTCAAAAGTTTTTAAGTGAGCACTTACTGATTCTGGCATCAATCCCGTAATGTATCGTGCCAAATTGAAGGCATGCGTCGCGATATCACCAAAGCATCCGGCTGCGCCGCTGCGTTTTGGATCGGTTCGCCATGCGGCTTGTTTTTGATCTTGTGATTCAAGCCGCGTTCGCAACCAACCTTGAATGTAGAATACACGCATGGCATTGATCTCACCCAGTTCACCGCTCGCGACCATTTCGCGCGCTTGTCGCACCAGCGGATAGCCGGTGTAGTTGTGGGTAACGGCGAACACCACGCCGCTCTTATCGACAATTTCTCCCAATTGTTCGGCTTGCTTTAAATCAAACGTCAATGGCTTGTCGCAAATCACATTGAAGCCTGCCTCGGCTGCGGCCTTCGCAATTTCGAAATGCGTATGGTTTGGCGTGGCAATCGAAATGAAATCGATCCGCTTATCTGCCGATAGCGCTTTTTCTTTTTCGATCAGCTCTTGGTAAGAACCGTAAGCCCGCTCGGCAGGAATATCGTATTCTGCAGCCGATGCTTTTGCTCGAGCCTGATCGCTCGACAATGCCCCGGCCACCAGCGCGGCGCGGTTATCCAGCACAGCCGCCGTAACATGCACGGGACCGATAAACGACCCTTGGCCACCACCGACCAAAGCCATTCGTAATTTGCGATTCAAAGCACCATTGGTAGGCATGAGCTAGGCTCCGGTGAAAATAGGTAATTTATTTCGATAAAACCAAGAATACTGGACAATTACTGATGTTAATCTGGCCATTCTGACGAAACTCTAACGTGCCAAATAGTCGCCCCCACTTTGAGGGCGAGAATTTATTCACCGGTAAAGGATCGAGGAAAACGACATGGATGTGGTTCAAAATGCTTTGCTAGCAATCAACCGGGATATTGGATTACTCGGCTATATTGATCCTGGTACGGGCAGCATGATCTTCCAAGTGCTAGCGGCCACGCTAATTAGTGCCGGCCTATTTTTCAAGGGTGCGCGAGATCGGCTAATGATGGCTTTCTATACCGTTTTTGGATCCCGCAACACCGACGCCAAGTCGGAAAGCTCCGCTGATGCGGCCAATCAATAACGAAGCAGGTTGTAATTCTCACACGCCAGCAGCCGGGCATCAGAAACACTACTGTCGTGCCGGTGCCGGCTAGTTGTGAACTGAAGAAATGTGGATTTGTGGATTTTAGGTAACGCGATTTAAAAATCTTCTCTATTTTTTGAGGCGATTGGATGATCGAAATCTCGTCAACTGTTCGTAATCCGGCTTCCTATCGCGATCCGAGTGGATTTGTTTTTCGCCGGCATGGTAGTGTGCTGCGGCAAATTAATCCTTGCTATCGAGCAGATTACGATCACTTAATCACGAGCGGATTGTATGACGAATCGACAAGTGCTGGAATGTTATTGCCGCACGAAGAGGCGCCGCTCGATTGGCGACTAGATGAACGAGCATACAAAGTGTTGCGGCCAGTGCAACTTCCATTTGTTTCTTATCCATACGAATGGTCGTTCAGTCAGTTGCGCGACGCTGCGCTGTTGACGTTAAAAATCGAACGCCTGGCACTTAAAAAAGGTATGACGCTTAAAGATGCCAGCGCTTACAACGTGCAAATGTTCGAAGGCCGACCGGTGCTGATCGACACCTTGTCGTTCGAACGCTATGAAGAGAGACAACCGTGGGTTGCCTATCGACAATTTTGCCAACACTTTCTCGCTCCTTTGGCACTCATGAGCCGCACTGACATACGATTGAATCAACTGCTGCGAATTTACATTGACGGAGTACCGCTCGATTTAGCCAGTAGTTTATTGCCGTGGCGAACGAAACTTAGTTTGTCATTAGGCCTCCATATTCATGCTCATGCTCGTTGCCAGCAGAAACATGCTCATGCTGCCGGAGGTGAAAAATCCAAAGGAAGTTTTTCCCGCCGCCAGTTCGAAACGATTTTAGCGGGACTCGAATCGGCGGTTAGTGATTTACGTTGGAACACCGGTTACACCGAGTGGGCCGATTACTACGCAGCCAATAATAACTACGGCGATGCAGGACTCGAAACCAAAGAGCAGTTGGTCAAACAATTGCTCGGGCAGATTCAACCACGTACCGTCTGGGATCTTGGCGCCAACGACGGCCGCTTCAGCCGAATTGCTGCACAGTGCGGAGCAGAAACTGTCGTAGCCTGGGATATCGATCCGACCTGCGTGGAGCACAACTACCGGCAAGTTGTTGCTCTTCGAGAAACATCATTGCATCCGTTGCTGCTCGATTTGACGAATCCAAGCCCTGGCGTGGGCTGGGCCAATGCCGAACGCACTTCGTTTGCCGGCCGCGGTCCTGCCGATGCCGTCTTGGCTTTAGGTTTGATTCATCATATGGCCATCTCCAACAACGTGCCGCTGGCAAAACTTGCCGAAACTTTTGCGGCCTTAAGCGATTGGTTGATGTTGGAATGGGTTCCTAAGGAAGATTCTCAAGTACAAAAATTGCTTGCCACGAGAGAAGACGTCTTTCCAAATTACGTGCAACGAGAGTTTGAGCTCGCTTTCCAGCAATACTATTCCATCGAGAGCCGCTTGGCTGTGAAAGGGACCAAACGCACCTTGTACTTATTGCGAACTCGTAAGCCGTTGCACAATTAAAATCGTATCTATTCTTTGATTTTTGTAATCACTGAATGCTCTCTGACACATGGAAATTCTATGGGCGATTTAACTAACCGTAACAGTAACTCGTCGTCTGTTTGGGTTAACAGGACTGCCCGAGCATTTGCTTGCTCGCATCCATTTCTCTTTGCGATTTTACCAATTTTGATTTTGTTTTCGCAAAATCAAGACGAGGCTCCTCTTGGCATTGTCCTGTTGTGGTTGGCTGTAACCACAGTTCTTACGACGATGCTATTAGGATTAGCTCAATGGCTGGTAGGCAACTTGCTAAAAGCAACCCTTCTGGTCTCGGCTTTCAATTTGTTGTTCTTCACTTATGGTCGAGCGTTCGATTTCCTAATGACTCTGAAGTGGCCAATTTTATCACAAACCACCTGGCACAGAATCGAGTTGCTGACCTCACTAAGCATCTTAGTTGCTGTGTTTTCTTATCTTCGTACCACGCGGCGAGATCTACTTCCGCTCTCTAAATTTCTAAGCGGTGTGCTTTGCATTTTGGCAATCTTCACCTCTGCCAAAATTCTCGGCGTTGTTCGGGAAGCATCCACCTTGCAATTTTTGAAACAACAGGAATGCGAGCATGCAAAGTATCAACCGATCACACCTCAAGAAACTGATTCGCCGGACAAACCAGACATTTACTACATCATTCTCGACGCGTATGCTCGACACGACGTTTTGAAAAATGTATATAATCACGTCAACGAGCCATTTCTAGAATCATTGCGCTCACATGGATTTTATGTTGCGGATAAAAGCTGTTCGAATTATCCCTTCACGTTCATGTCTTTGCCGTCTTCACTCAACATGCAGTATTTCGACGAGGAATTCAAACCTAAAGGCGGCATACCAGATCGATGGGTATTCCGCAAATACTGTCACCGTCCGTTGATCAGCCGCATTTTGCAGTCGAAAGGATATCGCTTTATTCAGACAGCCACTAATGTGGGCTTAACGGAAACTTCTGATTATGCCGACGAGCTCAAGTGTTATTATCCCTCTTGGCTGCAAAGAGAATTTAGTCAAGTGTTGCTACGCACCACGCCGTTAAGGTTATTCGAACCAAACATCGCATACATGCACTTGAACACCTTTGCCGAGTTGGCCAAGGTGCCGGAAATTCCCGGACCAAAATTTACTTTTGCTCATATCATTTGCCCGCATCGACCTTTTGTTTTCGGTTGCGATGGAACAATTTTGGACGATCAACCGCAAGATCTCGTTGTGCAAAACGAACGCTACTCGGCCGCTCGTTCGGCTTACGCCAATCAAGTCGCGTTTATCAATAAATTAGTAATCGATACGGTTGATCAGATCGTTGCCAAATCCAAATCGCCACCCATCATTATTGTTCATGGCGACCATGGCACCTCGCTACTAACCAATCGAGGCAAATATCGAAAAGTCAAAAATTTCGATGTCCTTGCTCAAGAACGATTGCCGATTTTGAATGCTTATCTGGTGCCCGACAAAATGCGAGAAAAATTGTATCCCAACATTTCTCCGGTAAACACATTTCGATTGCTGCTGAGCGAATGCTTCGGCGAAGATTTTCCTCTTTTGCCCGATCGCAGTTATATTGGCTGGTACAACAAGCCGTTTGATCTCACCGATGCTACAGAATTCGTCGCCCATGGAGCACCTTCACTTCAAGTTGTCAAAGCCATGAGCAAACGCGCTAAAAAGAAGTTGAATTGATTCGCGCTATGGCGTTTTCACACTCCACGCCGCCACTTGTAATTCTCTTGTAAAATGCAGTAGCGGTTTTTCACGTGGGGTTGGAATGCCTAAGGCTTCCAACATGGTGCTTTTACGAATTTCCGCTTCGGCCGTTTGCAGTGGCCACGGTACGTGATGAACGTCGCCGCAACCAATTTGGTTGAATCTGTTTTGAGAGTACAAGCAATAACGCTCGATCAGCCAATGTTCGATTGTCCCTGGCTGGGCTCGAAACACCTGGCTTGTCGGTCGATATTCGATTTGCAGCTCTGCCGATGCGGCGCCACGATGCACGCGCCGGCTATCGTATTGCACATCCTCGCCAATGTTAGTCACTTTTATGGCTGCGTCATAATACGGCAATCGATACCATTTTCTCGCGACGCGTACGGCCACACGACTGGCGGCATCGAGGCTGAAAAACCACACACCGTTCTTGTCGCAACCTTTTACGTAAGTGCGCACGTTCAACTCGGGAAAGGCAAAGCTGCATGGTTTTGGCAGCAGTCGCGGCAGCACGCCGGTCATCCGAAACGGAACCAAACCAACCCACGCCCAACCATCCCAAGTGTCGATCTCAAGCCCTACTGGAATCATTGGTCGCAATATTTCGGCTCGCACAGGCCAATGAGCAAACAGCAAATCATGCCAACGCATGGCAACCGACCAGCGGCGCTCTGGCATCGGCCACGGCCGATGCGCGGTTTCAGTAAACATCGCTTGCATGGTAAAATACACCAATACAATGAATAGTTTCGCCCTACTTCAACCGTTGTTTTGATCTTTTAATAACTCTAAAAAATAACGTTTACAATCCCATCCGTGACATACAGTGAATTTTGGGTGATATGTCCCTGAACTTGCGAAGGGCGTGGTTGAACAGTCCCGGCGATATTGTCAAAGCACTCAAAAATTATTGATTAGGTGTACACTAAAGTAAGGCATCCATCGTGCTACAATAGTTTTATGGAAATTTCATCGCAAACTCCTTTAACTCCTGAACAAATTGCTGCAGTTAACGCCGGTGGTGGCTATGCGCGGTGCGAAGATCCAGCGACTCATGAGGTTTATCATCTTATTCGACAAGGTAACCAGTCTCTAATCGACGACGATTACATTCGAGAAAAACTCGCTGAAGCTCAAGCCGACATTGAGCAAGGCAAATTTGCCGAATGGAATGTTGAAGAAATTAAGCAGGAACTTCGTCAACGATTTGCTAACACGACGCCGGGGCAGTGAGCGTGCTTCGAGTTATTCGTACCGATGCGGCGAAACGCAGTTGCAGCAAAATCTTCATCATTTGGTTG
>CAZIGP010000204.1:0-7280 GCA_964538425.1 uncultured Pirellulales bacterium
AAACCAATGGTGCTGTCAAATTTTTTAGCATCAACGATGCGAAAGTCTTCAACGGAAACACGCGGGCTCACTCCGAACACACCCTCTGTTAAGATATTATCAGTTTACTCACAAACAGCAAGCCGAGCTTGCTTAGATTTTTAGCAGTAACCCTTTTTCCCCATAGGCTTTGCGGATTGTGCTGAGGAGGAAACCTGAGGAGAGTGCGAGACTTGCCCCGACTTAAGGAGCCTTTTACTACTGGACATTTTTTGGGTTAGGATCGCAAATGAGTAACCCATTAAGACTATTTTTCTATGGATCGAGAAATCCTACCTCTAGAAGCAGCACTGGGCGTCTCTTGGTCACCTGCAACTTGGTGTGACCTGTCGGTTTTGATCGCTGTTTCCGGAGGTGCCGACAGTGTGGCGATTGCCTGCGCCTTATCCATACTAAGGTCAAACATCGGCGGCGCTGGCCGGCTTATTGTTGCTCATTTCAATCATCGTTTGCGCCCTGAAGCCGATGCGGATGCGGAGTTTGTAAAGTCTCTAGCAACAACACTAGGGCTGCAATTTGAGTTAGGGAGCACTGATGTCGCACAAACGGCCACAAAGGATGGCGATGGAATCGAATCTGCGGCAAGAAAGGCTCGTTATGCATTTCTTTTACAAACTGCCGAACGACTGGGTGCGCGATATGTCGTTACGGCTCACACCGCGGATGATCAGGTTGAAACTGTCTTATTTAACGTACTACGCGGCACTGGGTTAAACGGCTTGGCGGGCATTCCACGAGCGAGATCGTTGAGCAAAGCGGTCTCCGTCATTCGACCATTCTTGGCCGTGCGACGAACCGAAATTCTGAAGTACCTTGAATCGATCAAGCAAGAATTTCGCATCGATTCAACCAACAAATGCCAAGATTTCACACGTAATCAATTACGTCACGAATTGCTGCCATTTCTGCGAGAAAAATATCGGTTCGATGTCGATAACTCTCTGCTGCGACTCGCCAATATCGCCGACGAGTCACAGGAATTGATTGAACATCTGGCGGCAGAATTGCTTAGCCAATGTTTGATGCCGCGCAACGGGGACTTGAATGTCACCATTTGCCTCAACACTCGTCCGCTCCAGAACCAAAACCGCCATCTCGTGCGCGAGATGTTTGTCACTTTGTGGCGGCAACAAAATTGGCCACTCCAATCAATGGGGTTTGAAACCTGGAACGAACTAGCGAAGTTGGCCCAAGCCACCGCTTCCAATCAACAGGGCGCAGCCCAATCGACTTACCCTGGCAATATCAAAGCAGAACGCCATGGCGATCAATTGTTGCTAACCAGAATTCAGTGAACTCAGCCTTCTCCCGGCCCTGCAGTTCCACCCGTAAACTTTTCATCCTCAGCAGCATGCCCCGTAAGCACTTGGGCAGTATACCCGCCTTGAGAGCGGAAATAGAGAATGAGAGACAAATAGCACACAAACATGATCAGAGGAAAAATGGCGACCGTAAACAGCGCGTTTTTCTTAGCCGCATTCTTGACATCTGAAATCACTGCTTGCTGCTCGGGCGGCAACGCTTCGACTTTTTTCGGATCAATAGGCTTGTAGTTGCCAAATACGCTGTGCTGTTCGGGACCGACTAATTGTGCGTAAAGCTGTGGTGATTGTTTTTCTAAGTCACGGTCAACTTGCTTATCTTGAATATTGCCCAGCAATGCTGCACCGATGACACCTACACCTAGCATACCGACGCCTCCGGTGGCGTTCAGTGTTAAAGCCCCGCCTTTGGGATATTGCTCAGCAACAACGCCTAGCATCGTAGGCCAAAAGAATGTCTTGCCAAAGCCGTAAATGGTAGCAGCCACAAAAATCATCGCTGCTTCAGCACGGGAAAGCGCAACCAATCCTCCCGCGGCGATCAGCGCACTAATCGCCAGCAATCCCAAGGGAGAAAGCTTATGCACAATAGGACCGGCAAAAAATCGCAACACCATCATAATAAACGACGTATAAACCAGGACCCACCCCGAGGACCAACCAAGGTCTTTCATCACAGGAGCCATCAGGTCGGAAATCCAGCTATCGGTTCCTAGTTCTGTTGTGGCTAGTGGAATCATAATGAGTAAAAGAAATACAAAAATTGGACGGCCTAGCGATCGGGTGTATAAGCCAAAAGCGCTCACCAATACACCGCCGATAATCAATTTTGCTAACAAATCCCACGAGAAGACTCGCCCCACTTCACTGACCATCAAAGCCACGACAATAAGAGCTCCAAATACGCCTGCTTCTTGCAGCATCGATTTATACGGTACGCCAGCGGCAACCCTCTCGCTGACCGGAAACTTGCACCCCAGCATCATGACCGCGTAAAGAATTGTGGGCAGAAATATCAAGGCAACTTTCCATTGCCAATTAATCGGCTCGCTTACCATCTTGCCGATAATACCCGTTG
Source organism: uncultured Pirellulales bacterium (assembly GCA_964538425.1). Taxonomy (GTDB): domain Bacteria; phylum Planctomycetota; class Planctomycetia; order Pirellulales; family JADZDJ01; genus JADZDJ01. The sequence continues at coordinate 2,440 of CAZIGP010000204.1, forward strand.
AACCTAATGCAATCGTTAACAAGCCACCAATGACCAAGCCGCCAGGCCATCCCGCATGCAAAATGTTCAACCATTTTGTTTTCGCGCGCGAAAACATGGTAGCCACCACGGGATTAATTACAGCTTCAACCGTACCATTTCCTAAGCCAACAATAAAATTTCCCATGTAGAGCATCCAATAGCCCGAGCGCTGACCGGCAAGCACCGCTTCAGCGTCTGCGCCTTCTTTAGCCAGGACCATCGGAGCGCAGATGGTGACGATGGCGGATGCAATGTGACAAGCAAATGCAAATGCCATCGCGCGGCCATATCCAATGTGATCGATAATCAGGCTGAAGAGGACGATGCTGATAGCAAATGGCCAAAGCCCCACACCAAAGATCTCTCCCTTTTGTGTTTCGCTTAGTCCGAATTGTTGTGCCCACTCATCCATGATGAGTGCACGAATGATAAATCCAAAAGCGGTAGTAATTAGCGCGACGAAGCACGCCCAAAATAATCTGCGATCGTTGGCACTGTTCATCTGCTTACTCCCGCCTGAATAAGAATTGCTGTTGTTGCCTGTGCGACAGCAATGCTGGCGCATGGATTGGGTTAGAGTATACCCGCAAGTGCAGGCATGTAAATCAAGGCGAACTGGGAGTTTCGGGCAAAATCCATGTCTCGCACCACTGCAAACGGCAGGCTCCGAGGAACCGCGGTTTTCCGGATTTCTTTGCCCATCGGCAAAGGCCGCACGTCTTTCCCTTGACCTTCTCTGGCAGCCGCTTCTACCATACGCGGCCCGAAATAGGGGGCATGTCCGCAAGTTACGGTCGAAAATCGCGCGCCGTTGAAGCTGCCGCGCGAATTTAAACTTCCGGTTTCGCTCGGTTCATAAAACCAACAACCTCTGTCTAAAGGAGCGCGCCTCTGTTCCGCGATTTTGTCAATGCGTGCTGGTTTGCCTTCAAATGGGGCTTGCTGGCTGCGCTGTTGGCAATCGTCGGCGTAGGGTTTTATTACTACAGCAAGCTAAATGACGAAATCCGCCAGCGTGTTCAAGCAAAGTTTGCCGCTCATTATCAGAATTTAAATGTAAACCTACGATCGGCTCGTCTTATCGATGGCCAAGGCATCGAAATCCGAGGCTTATCGATTAGCGATCCCAATCTAACCGGCCCGCAAGCCGAGCTTATCTACTTCGACGAAATTTTTCTCTATTGCGACACAAGCCTGCAAGAACTCATTCAGCATGAGCCGCAAATTACACGGATGGCAATTCGTCGGCCACGAATTCAAGCAACTCGCCTGCCGAATGGCACCTGGAGCGTGGCGAAGTTGTTTCCGTTGCCAAAATTCAGCGACCGGCCTCCGGATATGAGCGTCGAAGGCGCACAAGTCAGCGTGGTCGATGCCAGCCGTCAGACACCTGCCACATTCAATTTACGAGACATCAACCTTGCGGTCATACCTCAGCCAGCTCCGAATCCCGCTCAACAAACAGTTTGCACAGTGAAAGGGACGTTGGCCGCCGACCATGTCCAACACATAGAAATCGACGGCCTATATGACAAATCAACGAATCGAATTGATCTTAATGGATCCGTCAACGGAATTGATATTTGCCCAGAACTTCTCGCGGTTCTGCCTGCAAACTTGGCAGAACATACAAAACCTCTCAGTCCGTTACGCGGTCAAGCCGGTTTAAAATTTTCGGTACGGCACATGACGGGCTGGACTCAGCCGCAATTTCAAGTTGATGGGCGGCTGGCGTCGGCGCGATTCGATGCTCCAGAACTGCCGCAATCTTTGCCAAATATCGAAGCCACCTTCCATGCGAACAACAACGGTTTAGTGGTTGATGAATTCAAAACGAACAACGGCCCGACAAAAATTTCTTTGTCCGCCAGTATGAACGGTTTCCATGCGGGGGCTCCAATCCGCGTCCAAGGCAACGCCGAACACTTGCTAATCGGCCGTCAATGGGAAGCATTATTCTCGCCTAACATACTTAATCAGTGGCGAAAGTTTTTACCTGCTGGTGAAGTCAGTGTTAAAGACATTGATTTATCGTTCGATGGAACTCGCTGGCGAACCAATGCTAGAGTCGAATGCATTGGCGTTTCCTTTGCCTTTTATCGATTTCCGTATCGCTTACAGCAAGGCTCGGGTGTTGTCGCCTTGAAGGACAAAAAGATCGAAATCAACTTAACTGCCTATGCAGGCAGCAGGCCGGTTGCCATTACGGGTGAGTTCCAAAACCCCGGACCTGATTTCACTGGCTGGGCAAAAATTGAAGGTCGAGAATTTCCAATCGATCAAACGCTATATGGCGCCATGTGCGAAGCACAACCCGTTTCGTACGAAAAGCCATGCCGCATTGTGCAATCCCTGAACCCGATGGGCACGTTCGACTTAACAGCATTATTCGAACGGACAGACCCGCGCAGCCCCATGCACAAAGAACTGCATGTAACGCTTAACCGCTGTTCCATGTGTTATGAAAAATTTCGCTACCCGCTCAGCAACGTAGTTGGCCAAATTGATGTGGTTGACAACCTTTGGACATTTAGAAATTTCGAAGGCACAAACGACACCGGCCGAGTGCGCTGCAACGGCAGTTTGACCCAACTTACCGATGGCGCTGGCGCACAATTACGTCTCAACTTTGCCGGGGATGACATCGTATTAGAAGATGAACTGCGCGATGCTCTAAATCCAAATATCCAGCGACTCTGGAACGACCTGAAGCCTCGCGGCTCCATCAAACTGGTTTCTGCTGACGTAAACTACCAGACAGGCGATTCTCAACCTTCGGTTGAGGTAACGGTCTCACCTGTTAACGATTCGGTTTCCATTCATCCCTCGTTCTTTCCCTATCGGTTAGAACAGATGAAAGGTCAAATCACCTTTAGCAATGGCCGCGCCGACTTTACTGGCATTCAAGCCATTCACAACCGTACCCAAATCTCTGCTAACGGTTTTTGTGAACACTCTGGCAACGGTCCTTGGCATGTCCAGTTTAAAGATTTTGCTGTCGATCAAATACGGCTCGACCAAGACCCCGATTTGCTGTTGGCGCTACCAACAACATTACGGAAAGCCGTTGCACAACTAAAACCGACGGGAATGTTGTGCCTGCGAGGAACCTTAGATTTATGGGGCGAGCCTTGCATCAAGAACGACGTTATTTTGCCGCTCGATGCGCCGCCATCATGTAATGTTCGTATCGGCTGGACCGATATGGAAATCGACATGCAACAAGGTTCGCTGCAAACGGGCGTGGTTTTGAACAATGTTCTTGGTCGCGTCATTTTGAGCGGCATGTACGATGCACTTCAACCCGTTGGCCGGCGCCTGCAATGCAGAGGTGCACTCGATGTGGATTCTGTCTCGTGGAATGGTTTTCAGTTCACTGGCGTACATGGTCCGATGTGGCTTGACGATCAGCAAGTGATCCTTGGCTCTCATGCGGAGCCAAACAACCCCAATCGCTTGCCGCAACACCTCTCTGCACAATGTTATGGAGGCACCGTCTTAGCCGATACTCACGTAACTCTGGCCGAGACGCCGCGATTTTCACTGCAAGCTACGGTTTCTGGCACCGACTTAGCCCGCTTTTGTACCGAAGCACTTCCTGGACGGCAAAATCTCCGGGGCAAAGTACTGGCAAGCATCGATCTTTACGGCAATGCCGCCGGGCTCCATACCTTGAGTGGACGAGGAGAAATGCGACTAAGCGATGCAGATATTTATGAGCTACCGGTGATGATGCGGCTATTAAAGGTCTTGAAAATGCGTCCGCCTGATACGACGGCTTTTACCAACAGCAAAGTGTTGTTCCGGGTTGAAGGGGACCATGTTTTGATGGACTATATCGACTTCAGTGGAGAGGTCATCAGTTTGGTAGGTGAAGGAGATATGAATCTCAATACCGCAATCGATTTGCGGTTAAACTCGGTTTTGGGCCGCACCGAAAATCAGTTGCCGTTTTTGACCATGTTGGCTCGCAGCGCCAGTAGCCAAATTGTCGAATTCCATGTGACGGGCACGCTGGCAGACCCGCAAGTTCATCGAGAGGCATTTCCGACCGTCAGCCAAGCACTGCAAACGCTGCAAGCAGGTATGCAGCCGCTGGAACGTCCATTGCTTCCGCAAGGCATGCGATCCCCGGCCGGAACGAGTGAACCTCAGCGCCGCTAAGTTGTCAAAGTCTTGAACGTAGGGAAAGTCTTGATTGCTTCACGCCCATAAGAATGTCCGTATAATTGAGAGCATCTGGCGTGGAACATGCCAAATATTGGCACCATTCTACTGACACCATTCGATAACACGATCTTTTGAATTCATCCATGATGCGCTTTACCAAGATGCACGGCATTGGCAACGACTACGTGTATGTCAACTGCTTTGCTCAGCCGATGCCGAGCGACCCCGCCGAGTTATCCCGAAAGATCGCTGACCGACATTTCGGCGTTGGCGGCGACGGCTTAATTTTGATTTGCCCATCCAAAGTTGCCGATGCTCGAATGCGAATGTTCAACGCCGATGGCAGCGAATCGGAAATGTGCGGCAATGGTATTCGTTGCGTTGCCAAGTATGTGTACGACCACGGCATCGCGAAGAAGCCGACACTGAAAATCGAGACCGGCAACGGCGTGTTAACTCTAAAAGTAGAAGTAGCCGGCGATAAAGTGCAGCGAGTTCGCGTAGACATGGGCGAGCCGATTTTGGAAGCGGCGAAAATCCCCACCACTTTACCGGGCGAACGACTTGTGGATTATTTACCCTCAGAGTCAGAAAAATCGCCGATCCCTGAACACATGGGAATCCATCCACAATTAACGTGTGTTTCCATG
>CAZIGP010000205.1:0-7275 GCA_964538425.1 uncultured Pirellulales bacterium
AGACTTTCCCTGGCGGCAGTTCGAACCGTCGTTGTTTTGCCATGCGCCGATGTTTAGAATGGGGGTTTGGGCAAGTGTTATCCTGGAAAGACTACATCACCACACAAAACTGGCTGTCGGGCCCGACATGGTTGTTGACGACGTAAATTCAAATTCTGGCGATAGTTCCGGCAATGGAAGCCTTTCACCGGCGGCTCGGCGTCGGTTACAAGCTTGCTTTGATCGAGCCTCGCAAAGCCTACAATCGAACAATTTTGATTACGCTATCGACCTATTTACTCAATGTGTCGTGGGTGATCCGGGCTCGTTGATCTACGTGCAAAAACTGCTTGAAGCCCTGTATCGCAAGTATAACAACAATAAAAAAGGGAGCACACTGGCCAGTGTTCGCTCGGCAGGTTCCAAGGCGAGCATCAAAAAGGCCTCGATGACAAAGGATTGGCCCGGCGTTATCAAAAATGGCATCGAAGTATTAAAGTTGAATCCCTGGGATATTCCCACCCTGCTGCAAATGGCTAAGGCCTGTGAGACCCTTGGACACAATGAGTGTCAATTGGCCTATCTCAAAGGTGGGTTGAATGCTGACCCGAAGAGTGGGGAAGTAAACCGTGAAGCAGGCATAGCGCTGACAAAACTTGGTGACTACGACCAAGCGATTGCTTGCTGGACTCGAGTGCTTTCGGCTCCTAAGGCCGATTTGGACGAAGCGAATCGTGAAATTGGCAATCTTCAAGTCCAAAAGACGATGATTCAAACCAATGCGCGAATGGAAAAACAGGCCGCTTCTGAAGGCAAAGCGACAACTGAAAAGCCTTCGTCATCGCCTGGAGGTTCGCAGAATCTTACCCCGCCTCAACGCTTGGAAGAAAAAATCAAGGCAAATCCTTCAGAAACTTCCAATTACATCGAACTTGCAGACTATTACACCAAAGAAGAAAAATGGAGCGACGCAGAAGCCGTATTGCGTCGAGCGCTTGATGCCGCTGGTGGGGACGTCCGCATTCGCGAACAACTTGAAGATGTGCAGCTTCGCAAAGCCCAACAACAATCACTCATTGCCGACAAACGCGCTGCTGAACTCAAATCTTCGGAAGCCGTTGAACAAGCTCAAAGAATGCGGGGGGAACTTAATCGCCTGGAAACGGAAGTATATCGCAGCCGCGTCGATCGGTACCCCACAAATACAACCTGGAAATATGAGCTGGGCGTACGGCTGAAAAAAGCCGGCAACTTTAATGAAGCGATCAAAATGCTTCAGGAAGCCCGTGGCGATCAAAAGCGGAAAGGCGTGGTTTTGCTCGATCTGGGCGAGTGTTTTCAGCAAATCAAGCAATATGCCCTGGCCATGCAGCAATATACGAAGGCGATTGAAGAAATTCCCGAAAAAGAAGTCGATTTTCGCAAAAAAGCCCTTTATCGGGCCGGCGTACTGTCCCGAGGGCTCGCTAAAGAAGATCCCAGTAAACTCGCTGACGCCCAAAAATACCTTGGACAGCTTGCCGAAATGGATTTTAGCTACCGAGATGTTGCCGACCTGCTAGACAAAATCGCTCGAGAACGTAATAAAGAATGATTCGCCACAGGCACCTAAGTGCTTATGGTGAAGATCGTAAAGAAATTTTGAGGGTTCATATCCAGGATTTAGTGAAACTTGCCATTGCCTATCCACATGGTTTGTTACACTTGACGCCCTGCTATTGATCCCAGCTCCTGCCCATTAATTTTATGCCCAACATTGCCAGTGCCAAAAAGCGTTTGCGTCAAAGCATTAAGCGAAATGCCCGCAATCGCTCCGTAAAAGCAGAATTGAAAACAGAAATCCGCAAGGTGCGAGAAACTACGACAGCCGGCAAGCTTGATGCTGCTGAGAAGGAATTTCGTGTCGCTGTTGAAAAGCTTGATCGCGCCGCAGCGAAGCGGATTATCCATCCCAATAAAGCTGCTCGATTAAAATCTCGTCTTTCCGCGCACCTTAAGGCCGCAAAGAAAAAGTAACGCGGTTTACCCGTGCCGACCTTGTTGGCTGCCATCGCATCGATTGAGCTTTTTGGCATCGGATGGCTGCCAACTGCCCTTATCGCCGCTGCAGTGGCGTTGGTTGCGCTGTTTATACTTCGGCCTGCTCTGCCGGTTCGTTGGGCGATTGTGCTATTTGTGCGCATTTTCTACCGCATGCGCGTAATCGGCCAGGAAAATGTTCCTGCGAATGGCCCGGCCCTGTTCGTTTGCAATCACGTCAGTTACATCGATTGGATTTTGCTGCTTGCGGCACAGCGACGCGTGATTAGGTTCGTGGTGTTTTCGGGTTGGACCAAAAAACCACTTATTCGACATTTGCTGCGTTGGGGCAAAGTCATTCCTATCGATGCCACTTCTGGCCCGAGAGCCATCGTAAAATCACTCCAAGCCGCCAGCGAAGCACTATCGCGCGGCGACTTGGTTTGTATTTTTGCCGAAGGCAGATTTACTCGCACAGGTTTTTTATTGCCCTTTCGCCGTGGATTTGAAGAAATCGCCAAGCGAGGTAATGCACCAATTATTCCCGTGTGCCTGGACGAACTTTGGGGCAGCATCTTTAGTTTCTACGGAGATCGTTGTTTATGGAAATGGCCTCGGCAGTTGCCTTACTCGGTTACTGTAGCTTTTGGCAAATCGATGCCTGCCGAATCAAATGCTGAAGAAGTTCGGCTAGCGGTGCAACAGCTTGCTGCCGATGCGGCGATGGCTCGCGCTGACGAATTATTGCCTGTGCATCGCCAATTTGTGCGAATTGCTTCAAGGCGACGTTTTCGTAGGATCTTGATTGAGTCTAAGTACCCAAGAACCGTCGTTTTAAGCAACTTCCAAGTGTTAGCTCGCTGCATCCTTTTAACCTGGCGGCTGCGTGCCAGACTCTCGTCGGAATCAAAAATCGGAATCTGGCTACCTCAAGGTATCAATGCAGCAATCGCGAACATCGTAGTGCTCATGTGTGGCAAAGCTGCTGTAAATTTGGGCGACGACTGGCCTAGCGAGAAAATTCAATCGGTGATCGAAAAATGCAAAGTGCGATATGTGTTGACTTCACTAAAAGACCGTAGTTCGTTAACAACGTTATTTCCGGATAGCATCGAATTAATCGATATTGAGTCGCTGCAAAATCGCACAAATTTACTCGACGCTTTTTTAGCAAAATTTTATGCTTTAGTATTACCAGGATTTTTTCTAGACCATTTCGTGCTGCGATTACCTCGGCATCAGCTTAATGACCTGGCAACTGTTTTGTTTTCTATTGGCGAGGCCAGCACATCAAAAGGCGTCTTGCTTACGCATCGAAATTTGGCAGCGTCCTCGGTGTCGCTGGTTAAGACGTACGATTTGTCATCGCGCGATCGAATTTTCGGCATACTTCCTTTTTCTCATTGTGTTGGTTATTCGCTAACACTATGGACGCCATTATCAATTGGCATAGCTACCGTCTACCATGGCGGTGACGAATCGTCACAAATCAGTGCGGCTTGCAATAACCACCGTTGCACGGTTCTGCCGGCTGACAATGCGAAATTACAACAGCTATTCGCCTACCAAACCTGCGATTTTCGCAGTTTGCGAACATTAATTTGCTGCGGAAGGTTACTGAATGACGGTGAGAATAAATATGAGCAGCAATTTAGCTGTAAGCCGCTAGAGACCTATTACCGCACTGAGCTTTCCTCCATCACAGCAACCAATGTGCCTGACAAAACGCTGGAAAACTTCACGCAGATTGGCAATAAGCCCGGAACGGTCGGACAGCCGCTGGTTGGCATGGCTGCACGAATTGTACATCCTGAAACGCTCGAATCTCTAAGCGCTGGGCAGGAAGGGTTACTACAAATTCGCACTGCCAGTTTGATGAAAGGTTACTTAGCAGACGAAGCTGCCACAAAACTTGCGGTTTGCGATGGTTGGTTCTCAACCGGTGACATCGCTCGTATTGATGAGCACGGCTTCATCACCATTATCAGACCAATTTAGCAAGTATCACCAAACAATCTTTTCCGCAGCAAATATTGGCCCTTCGACGCAGGTGCGTTTATAGTCCCAACTGCCATCGGGTTGCACGATCTTGGCCACGCAGGTGAAACAAATGCCAATGCCGCAAGCCATAGGGGTTTCAAGTGAAACATGGCACGGCACATGATACTTCTCGGCAACTTCGGCAACCGCTTCCATCATTGGCTCGGGGCCGCAACAAAAAATTTGCCGAGTGTTGTTTGTTGATTCGTCAAGAAGATTTCGCAGCACGTCGGTCACGAAGCCACGATGCCCTTCCGAACCGTCATCGGTGCTAAGTCGCACGCCGATGCCAAGCTTCCGGAAATCATCAACACCGGCGAAATACTCTTTATTGCGAGCACCGTAGCAGAAAGTGATTTTTTGGGGTTTCTCAGCAGCTCTGGATGGCTCGCCGTAACCTTGCTGTCCAAGGCATTCCTTGGCCACAGATAAAAATGGTGTTTGTCCAATGCCACCGGCAACCATAATAAGATGCTCAGCAGAGGGTGGTGTAAAACCATTGCCAAGCGGCCCCCACACCTCAAGTTTCACGCGAGGCAAACAGTTTGCAAGTCGCCGAGTGAATTTGCCAGCCACTAGGTAAACCACATCCAACCCAATCGGCTCGCTGTTGGCATTCGTTACGACGTCATACATTGCGAGCGGCCGCCCCAATAGCGGATCATCACAATCGGCCAGTCGCAACATGATGAACTGCCCTGGTGTGATTCGCCTCGCAATCGACGGGCATTCAAATCGCACTCGATAGGTATCGCGTGCCACCTGCACGTTTTCGATAATTTGTGTAGATACGTGCGACGCACAATCTGCGTAAAACGCCGCATGCAACGGGTTGCTCATCCTTTCCCCCGCTTATTTCTAAACTTTCGGCCCCGTCCACCACGTTCGCGGCGTTCTTTGCGTATCTGGGGATTAGCCCCGATTAAAGTTGAATGCCCATTTTTTCGTTTACGCAAATCACTAGGCGAAATCGGGCTGAGATCAATCGACGCGAATTCTGCATCATCGAACGAAGAAACTTTCGCTTCGATAGCATCATCCGCGATATCTGCCAATTCATCGTTTTCTGCTGGTTGATCACTAAAAAGAAGCAAATCATCCTCTGAGGCATTAGCGGATACCGATTGATCGATAAGAGGTCGAGTGATAGGACTGCCTTCAACAGTTGGTGTTTTTGTTGTTCCTCGCTCCGATCCGCTTTGAGTTGTCTTCAATTTGCTTTTTTTGCGGCCGGCACGAGCCACACGATACAGTTCTTCTACCTCATCCGCGCGCAAAGGGCGACTTTCACCCACCTTTAACGTGCCTAATCGTAGCGGCCCCATGGCAATTCGCCGCAGCTTCATCACTTTGTGACCGATACGAGCCAACAAGCGCCGCACTTCACGGTTTCGGCCTTCATCAAGCACGATTTCCATCACAGTGCTGTGCTTGTGAGACCGCCGCACATGCACTCGTTTGGCATGCGCAAACCCTTCAGCCAAATGCACACCTTTACGTAGTTTTTCCAGTGATTCCGCGGATGGCGATCCCGCAACTTCAGCCAGGTAGGTTTTCTCAACCCCGTAACGAGGATGCGTTAGCAAATCGGTGAGATCGCCATCGTTAGTCGCCAGAATAAGACCGTCGCTCGATTTGTCGAGTCGGCCGATTGTAAACAGTCGTTGATTGCTGGGAACAAAATCAATGACGCGCGCCCGACCAGTTGGATCATAATTTGTCGAAATAACACCAATCGGTTTATTGATCAAGAAATACAATCGCTTCGACTGTTTACGAGGTTTCAACCGTTCGCCATCGACAATGATTTCTTGACGGTAAGGATCGACTCGTGTGCCCAGTTCGGTTACTGTCTCGCCATCCACATCAACTCGCCCCTCGGCAATAATCTCTTCGCAATGCCGACGACTGCCGATTCCAGCCGAAGCCAATACTTTTTGCAGGCGAATTAACGTTTCGCCACTCTCAGCGGCAGACTTTCGCCCATGTGATTTTGGTCGGCGGCCTGCCTTAGGGGTAGAAGATTTGCCGCCATAGCGAGGCTTGCGATCGTTGCGTTTTGAAAATCGAGTCATCAACTAATTATAGCTGATGTCCCAACACTTGCTTAGGGGCTGTTTATGAAGCCAGTAAAACACAAATTAGCAAAAAAGCGGAGAAGCCAAAAAGAAAAAAGTAGGCGTTTATAACCGCTCCAATTCTTTTCTGCTCCATGTTTCTAGAATCGCTAGTTGCCAACGGAAATATGAGCTATGCGATCAATATGCCCCGACATAAGGCATTCCTGCCGCACCGGGTACAAATTGATGCTTTACAGGGTCAGGTTCAGGACGTGGCTCCATAAAACCTTCCGGTCGACCACCTAAAATTGGAGGCCCAATATTGGGGTCCGGAAATGGATCAAACTGCTTTGCCTGATTCAATTGCTGCGATGCTGATCCTGGATTGCACCAATTCGGCCTGCCCAAAGTCTCACAACCTAAAGCAAGCACACAGGCAAACAGCAGAAGACAATACTGGAATCTCATGACAGGCTCATTTTCGCCCAAAATAAAAAGATAAGCGGCTGCAAATGGTATCGAGCCAACTTTTCGATTGCTAGATGGATTTTTCACTGTTACAGGTTGAAAAGTATAAAAAAACGTGAAATGGGGAGAGTTGGCAAAAAGCTGAAATTACCTATTCGCCCTCATTCGCCATTCACTGCTTTTGTAATTCTGCAAGCTGACATCTTGCATTTAAGGAAGATATTGTCGCTCGACATAGACGAACGATCTAAATCGGCACAATCTGTCCTAGTAACTCCTCGTGGCCTTCAAAGTAGTTGGCAAACTCCACTCCAGTTCGAGTGATTAAGCCTTTGGCCTGAGTGGTGCGTACAGCATTCACTAATTCAAAACCGGCTCTAAGCAAATCGCGGTTTTGAAATGCACTGACCATGGTGGGAAATTTACTTAGACTTCCGAGATTGTAGGTGACGCTCACAACAGCCACTTGCTGATAGGAGTTGAGTTCTGCAAATACGTCGGCGCCCAACGCATCGCGAGCAATTTTTTGATACTTAGGCAGTGCTTCTAAGAACAAAGCATTCATATCGGTTTTGCTAATAGCATTCCGTTCGGCCTTCGATCGAGCATGTTCCTTCAACATATCGATTACCGCCGTGTCACTTGAAGATAGTGTCTTTTTGTATGTTGTCTTATAAAAATTTCTGACGGCATCTGCCAAATGCGATTT
>CAZIGP010000206.1:0-7275 GCA_964538425.1 uncultured Pirellulales bacterium
AAAGTTCTGGACTATTAGAAGTAGTTTTTGGAGAAATTAATGAAATTAGGCTCGCATGAACATCTGCCTCCGGCTTTACCCACAGCTCTATTGAATAATCGCCCCGCAGACCTGCCATTGGTTCATTGACTTGCAACCAGCTGTCTGCATCTCCCGCTGGAAATGCAAGCCTACGATTGCCAGGTGGTCCATTGAGATGCGCTCTTCCACAAATACGCATTGTCCAACGATTATCAACATCGCTAAGCAAAACAGCATCCTGCAAACTTTCAAATCGCCAATAAGCGAGTGGGTGAGCAGCCTTAATCGTAGAAACATAGAAATCACTGGCCTGAACAGACGCAATTTCTTGAAGGTCCATCAGCCGAGCAAATCGCCTAGCATCTGAAATGATTGGCTCAACAGATCCAATTGACGACAAACGGATTCCTTTTCCGCTACGAAGCATCAGCGTCGTGTCGGTTCCTGCCTCGCCATTTCGGCTAATCGCTAGATCGATAGAACCCACGAACACATGCACTTCTTGCGATGCACCATCAGGACTTATGTCAACGGCAAATTCTGCTCCAGCCGATTCAGTAATTTGATATTCTGGAGTACGCATTAAAAATCCAATGCCTTTGGATGAAATGTGAACTCGCGCTATTCCATGTTCGAGGTTTCCACTTCTGGAGGATTCGACCGTAAATGCAGCCGGGCCTTGAAGCAGGACCTTGGCTCCGTTTTCATATGTGATCTCGACAAGTCCACTAACCAGATGCAGCTGCTGGCCAGTAATTAAAGGTGAACTTTGGTCTTTCGGAACAGAATTATCGCCCCACTGCACACCTCTTGCTGTGGTAATACGAGCAACGATCGCGCTATGCGCCGAAGCGATTTGAGAATCAGTAGCTAGAGTGTGCTGTGCTGAAGTCAACGCCCAGCTTCCAGAAACAATCGGCAAACATACCAATAAGACAACTGCCGCTGTTACGCTTAAGGGCGTGGGCCGCGACATTAAATTCATGCCCGCTTGAAAAAGCGGTTTACTAGCATGCCAAAATTGAGCTGCAACCAAGGAAGCAATGCTAGAAATGTTCCTCCATAAAGATTTGCAATTAATCAAAAGTCCGTGTGAATCTGTCGAAAAATTCGAAAAAGAGGATCCCGAGTCGAACATCTGGGGATTCGCGTTAAAATCCGCCGCAGGAAAACTCGCTCCATTTGAGTGAGGAATACTGCTGCACTCTGGCTGAGTCGACCCTATTGATTTCAATACCTGCTGCGTAGAACTTGCCGCCATTTCATGTAATCGCAGGTCTAGCTCTAACTGACAGATGCATAAAAAGAACGCTGCTGCAGCGTCATCGATTAACAACACTTCCTCAAGACGCATTAAATCGTCTGCCGATGCAGAACCATCTGCCGCAGCCAACATTAAGCTGATCAAGTCAGTAGAAAACTTCTCTAGATAACTCATCGCACACCTCCCTGATTATCTCGAGCTATGGTGCGATCGATACACTCTAGCAGCTTGACTCGTAAACGACGCAACGTGTTGTGAACACTTTGGGGCTGACGACCAAGCTGTAAAGCTACCTGTGACACCGTTCTTTCGGTTCCATAACAATCTCGCACTAAATCACGCTGATACTCAGGAAGCTTTCCAAGACACTCGTGAAGTGCCGCGCGACGATCTTCGATTACTTGCTCCGGCATATTAATTTGCAGCGCGGCAATATGCTCCTCAAACTCTGTACTAAAACGGGCAATTTCGCGTTGCCGGCGCTTACGGAGGTCAAAAATTTTGTTTCGAGCAATTGCACAGGCCCAAGTGCCGAATTCGCTTTTGCCAGCGAAATCGTTAAATCGCTCCCACAATACCAAGCACGTCTGCTGGTATACATCTTGGGCATCACCCAGATTGCGAACCAATGCAAAGATATAACCGAATAGTTGGCGCTCAATTTTCTCCAACAATTCGGTAAACAGCTTCTCTTGATCTTGGTCAACCATGCAAACCTTTCGAGGGGTCCGCTGACAAGCAGAAAGAGAAGGCAGATCTCGTTGACGGGAAATCACGACAGTTACGGAGGAAATTCTTCGTCTAAGCCCCACAATGCGGGGGAAAAAGCTTCCATTCCGATCCTTTATGAACTCTAGGTAAGGAAAAGGCCCTCAGTTAGTTAGTTGCCATGTATGGTATATAGTAATCCAAAAAATGCAAAAAATCGGTAAGTCGATTAGCTTATTAGCATTCAAAAAAAGATATTACCGGATCCAAAATCTACAAACTTAAACAAGCAGGACTGAGTAGTTTTTGATAAGCTTTTGGCAAAAAATTAACAACTTATTTGTCTAAGCAACATATCTATCACTCTAAAACTATTAGCGTGAGCTTTGTACCTTAGATTGATCAGTCCCAAGAGGCATGCCTTTGAAATTACTATCGCCGAATTTAAATAAATCACTCGTACCACCAGGCAATTTTGAGATAAGTGTATGATTGGTTAATGGAACTTCTTCAATGCACCCGGTAACGCGATTCATTTTCCAAAGGCTATTCACCTGATCGTTGAAAACAACTTTGAAAGATAATGTAGCCGCATCGGCAGAAAGCTTTCCGCCATGGTACAGATTTGTAAGCATGAAGTAATGTTGGTGGTCATTGTCTGTAAAAAAACCGATTAATCCATCTTTATCTGAACCATAACTTTCCTCTTGCGAAAAATTAACCGTCGCAGACAGTACATACGGATCGCCTCCTGCATTAACCGACCAATTAGCCAATCCACTAGGGGGTGAATGCAAATTGCCTGACTCACTGTCTTTCCCGGGAAGAAATCGCACGTCTGTACTCGTTAAAAAGCGTAAGCTCCGGCCGAGATTAGCTATTTCGGAGTTAGTTTGCTTTACAAATTTGTACAACGGCGTTGGCTTGCCATTACTGTCAAGCAGTCCATCTCCGGTCCCTTTATCTTCTAGAGAAGATTGGTCAAATGTCCAGTAAGAAAAACCAGTAAAGCCCATCGTTAAATGTGTATAAACATTATAACGGTTGTCAGATTCGCTGGGCATTCTTCTTCCATAGGAGCCATATGCTTGCAGCCATCCCCAATATGGCATGTTATTAGCCATCGCTTTAGTTCGAACCATCATAAGGTTCTCGAGGTAGGCAGACCAAGTTGTTCCATTGCTGAAAAATGGATAATTGTCGAACATTAAAACATCTGGCTTAATAATCCTGACAAAGTCATCAAGGTATTGGCTATATGTGTAGTTTGGACGTCCCTCTCCTCCAAATAAATTGGCAGCATTGGTACTGTAATTGACAGCGGTACCGTACATAAGCTTCTGGCGTTCCGAGCTTTGTCGTCGCAAAGTCGCCACTGCATATGCAATTCCTGGCATAGCCAATCGAGTAGGTTCATCTACGACAATCCAACCAGTTTGCCCAGGTAAAGTTGGTGAACCACCATAACCGTGCCAGGACATATTTTGATATGGTTTTGGTCGGCTGCTTACACTATTTGGATTACCAGGGTCCCATTGCAGGACGGTAAAACCTGCATCGACATATTTAATAAAATCCCAAGTTTTGGGATTAACCGAGGCAGCTTGAATCGTAAATGGATGTTGTTGCACCCATTGCCAACCAAAACCTCTGTCGCCGGACTGCAATATTCGCACCGCAGCCGATTTTGGTTCGGTTAGCGGTCTCACAAGCTCATACCCCACTCCGTCGTACACGGTTCGCGGATCACCAAATAGCTGGGCAGAGGGACTGTTTACATAGATTTCAAGCGAATCAGTAATTGCATGTTCACCTAAGTTAGCAATTCGAAGATCTCCAAATCCCGACGGTGAACGCACAATAACAGAATTTTTAAATTCTGAACCATTAGCAGTGGCTTGTACGCTAGAGCGATCAGAAGAATCAAAATACTTGAATGGTCCTGTTTTGCCTGTTCGGAACTGAACAATGAAGTTACCGCTGCTTCCGCTCCAAAAGAGACCGTAAAGCTTATAAATTCCAGGCGGTAAAGAAAGTGTAGTTACTAACGGCTTCGTATTCTCAGTTTCATGTGATTCCCAAGCCGTCTCACAATTCGACTGAGTTGACCTACGATAGCGCCACAAACTATCTGTGGCATTGAAATCCGTAGTTACATTCCCAGTGCCATCAAGTGCCGAGTCGAACAAAGTAATCAAAGTACCATCAAAGGTAGTATTGCCGTCGCTGCCGTTCGTATTTGGTACGGCATCAACGTAAGTGATGACACCCCATGATGGTGTTGCCACCATACACAACTCGCAACTAATTAATAAGCTCAGTAAACGTTTCATGTTATGTCAAGAAAACTTAGAAATATCTTTTCAATAAGTTATTTAGATACGGCACTTTGCTCCACAAAGTGACTTAAATTCAGCGTGTGAGCTGGAGCCATTTGAGCCCTTGCATAATCCCAACCCATCATCTGATTAGTTCGCCAGGATTCATTTGCCATGCATACCGCAACGGTGCCGGCTAATCCCACCTCAATTGGACAACTAAGTGGATGGTTGTCTCGCATGTGTTGGTGAAGGTTGGTGTGGTGCAAATGGATATTTTCTTGTGGAGGTGTATTGTCTGATACCAATTCTTTTCCATCTTTATCTTTCGCGATCCAACCTTTAGACGTAAAGTAGAGCGTGCCACGGTAGCCGCGAATTAAATGATCGAAATCCGACCGATTGCTTAATGAACCGAGCACATAAACCGTCATGCCGCGGGGATACTCACAAATCATTTCAAAATTATCTGGCAGATCTCGTCCATCATTCCAAAGCCAAATTCCGCCCATGCCGACCACACGACGTGGATACATGAGATGGCAAACCTTAAGAATTCTGGAAAGGCGATGAATAAATAAATCTGTTGCAATCGAGCCAGAATATGATGAATAGCAACGCCATTCGAAATAATGACGCGGGTTCCACGGCACTTTGCGAGCACCTCCAAGCCAAGCACTCCAATCTAGATCTTCAGGCTTTGGCATGTTGGGGTCGAGTTTCGGCTCACGAAATAGCCCTAATTTATTTCTTGGATGCATATATTCGATCTGAGCGTGGACCACTTGGCCAATTACGCCCTCAGAAATTGCCTTAGCTGCTGAGGCGTAGCAAGCATCTGACATCGATTGAACACCGACTTGCAACGCACAGCGAGTTTCTCGTTGTTTTTTTGCAATGGACTGTGCTTCTTCAATTGTGTGAGAAAGGGGTTTTTCGCAATAAACTGCTTTGCTGGCTTCCATTGCGCCTATAACCATCTGAGCATGCCGATGCTCAGGCGTAGCAATTGTGACATAGTCGACTTCTTTCTTATCTAATATCTTGCGGTAGTCGACGAAAGATTCCGTTTCCACGATAGCCGCACCTTGATCCGCGCGAGTTTTCCAACAATCGGCAACCCCATGAAATTGCAGGTTGTTGATTTGCTTCAAATTTTTGCAGGCTTCTAAATGGTTTTTTCCCATTATTCCAGCCCCAATAAAACCAACTCCTATTCGCTCATTAGCACCGATGATATTGCCATAGCTTTTTGCTGACAAAATTAGGGCACTTGTCGCCATTGTGCCAGCAGTAAGAAGATTTCTGCGCGAGATTGAACGTTTCAATGCCATGATTCTTGAGGAGAGAAGTGCAAGCCGCAAATGTAAGCCTTCCTACTCCACCATGGCTCCTTGAAGAATTACCTGTCGCATTTATGCCACTCACTTTACGGTCAACTTTGGCAGCAGCAGGTTGTTTTTATACTGACCGAAACCGCATTAGATCTCGAGCTTATGCATCTAAATGAAGACTCGTGGTTACCAATGGTGCAAATTTCTTAGAGGCGATTTGAGGCAAATGCTAAAAAACTAAGCGGTCTACTCAAAAGATGGCTCATCGAGACACCGAGAAAATACGATCTTGCGCAAAACAAGAATTTCCACAACACTCGTAATCATCCGCTGCCATTTAAGTCCAAAATCACAAAAAACGGCACTCTACTCTAATCTGTTAGTTGATGTTTTGGTGCAATAGTAATCAGTAAAATTGTTTTTATGGCAGATAATGCCTTGTGACTTTAGAAAGAGTGCCATAAACACGCTTGGTGAAGATAGTTTCATTTCCTCATCAATGCTTTATTGCAGCAGCCACTGCACAGCGGCCATTGTCACTCCATTCGGCAAGCCGTCGAACTGCGTGAGCGTTCCGCCAGCCAGCCGGTATGTCGCTGTAATGATTGATGGTGTGATTGATCCTTCGCCAGCCAGCCAAAGATCTGTTTGCGTTGCTAAGCTTAGTAGACCAGGAAGATCACCGTACTTTGTTACCCCGGGCAAAAAGTTAATGTCAAATATCGACTTCAAGTGGCTGAAGCGAAACCCGGCAGTATCGATGGCGGCTCGGTCGATCACGCCTTTTGATTGTGCTAAAGCAGCACTTGCCCAAGCGGAGGTTCCCTTGGAAGCAATGAGAGAAATCTTTTCAACTTTGAAGTGTTCATTATCGCGCAGAAAGGAAACAAGCGACAATAGATCGGGAGCTCGCTGGGCAACTAAAGAGTGATTGTACCCAAGTGTAAAGCCCACAAACTCGCGTGGATTTTCAACCCGTCGGGCTTCACGCAATGGCTTGTCCTCGCTCAAAAATTCGCCCTGATAAAGTAAATCAGCCAACGCTACTGAATAACCTGCCGCGAGAAGTTCGCGCACTTCGACAATTGGCTGCCCATTACTTTCGAATAGGCCACTCTTACCAGCTTCGTGAGTCCAAATTACGATCTTTCCATTACTTTGTTTTGAATTTAGAAAGATGACAGGGATCTCTTCGTGTTCTACTGGGTAGCGCAACAAACCGGTGACTTGCCAATAATCATTGCGATCCTGTTTGTCAGTCTGATGGAATTGAATGGATCCTTTCGGAGGCAAATCGCGGCCAACAATCGCATCGATGCCACCCCCGACAACCGCATGATATTTTTTAAGCGAATCAGCGCCATAGGGTGTTAATGCCGTTAACTGCTTGTCAGAGTCTGCGGTCATCCAGTTTAGCAGAGACCGCTCATAATCCTCGCCACCTTCTGGTCTTTGATGGTCTTGATCCCAGACACTCATCTCGTCAATCGATAGCGGCGTAAAATCGGTCTCAACAACAGGCTCCGGTAATCCCAACTGCAGTTGATGATTGAACCATTGATACATGACGTTGCGGCTAACGTAGTTATAATTGTGAGGGAATTGTGGGAATGCCTTCGCCATCACTTTG